>CATLIP010000172.1 GCA_949957035.1 uncultured Lachnospiraceae bacterium | reverse complement strand
TAAAGGGCGGGAGGACAAGTTTATATGTCTGATGGATTTGGCCCTGATGGCAATGAGAAAGCTTAAGCGGGAAGGAAAATTAGACGACCAGGAGGAGTCCGACGAGATTAATGCCTGCAGTATCGTCGTACCGGTTAAGGTAGACGGTGTGGAGGAAGAATGGCTTGTGAATTTCAAGAATGAGACACACAACCATCCCACGGAGATTGAGCCTTTCGGAGGTGCGGCTACCTGCCTTGGCGGGGCAATCAGAGATCCGCTGTCAGGGCGTACTTATGTCTACCAGGCTATGCGTGTGACCGGAGCGGCAGATCCTACCGTATCCGTCAATGATACCATGCGGGGCAAACTGCCTCAGAAAAAGCTGGTTCGTGAGGCGGCTCATGGGTATAGCTCTTATGGGAACCAGATTGGGCTTGCGACCGGAGCTGTAAAGGAGATTTATCATCCCAATTATGTGGCCAAGCGGATGGAGATTGGAGCTGTGCTGGGGGCGGCGCCAAGGCGCGCGGTAATCCGTGAGACTTCTGACCCCGGCGATATCATCATTTTACTTGGCGGCCGTACGGGAAGGGACGGCTGCGGCGGCGCTACCGGCTCATCCAAGGTGCATACAGAGGAATCTACCAGGACCTGCGGTGCAGAGGTACAAAAAGGGAATCCCCCCACAGAGCGGAAGAGTCAGCGGTTGTTCCGCCGGGAGGAGGTCAGCCGTCTAATCAAGAAGTGTAATGATTTTGGAGCAGGCGGAGTGTCTGTGGCAATCGGAGAGCTGGCAGACGGCCTTCGGGTGGACTTAGACAAGGTTCCAAAGAAGTATGCCGGGCTTGACGGAACTGAGATTGCTATCTCGGAATCTCAGGAGCGTATGGCTGTTGTTGTGGCGCCCCAAGACGTGGATGAATTTATGGGATATGCAAAAGAAGAAAACTTAGAGTCAACCTGTGTCGCCGTGGTGACAAAGGAGCCAAGGCTTGTGCTGTCCTTTAGAGGCAGAGAGATTGTGAACCTTTCCCGTGCTTTTTTGGATACCAACGGGGCCCATCAGGAGACTAGGGTAGCGGTGGACATCCCGAGCAGGAAGGACAGTATTCTGGTGAGAGAAGAAGTCGGAGATGTGAAAGAGCGCTGGATGTCTGTGTTAAGAGATTTGAACGTCTGCTCTCAGAAGGGACTTGTGGAGATGTTCGACGGCTCCATCGGGGCGGCGTCTGTGTTTATGCCCCATGGCGGTAAGTATCAGTTGACGGAGACACAGGCAATGGTGGCAAAGCTTCCGGTTCTGACAGGAGACTGTGATACAGTGACCATGATGAGCTACGGATTTGATCCCTATCTGTCCACCTGGAGTCCTTACCATGGCGCCATCTATGCTGTGACAGAATCCGTGGCGAAGATTGTTGCATCAGGCGGCGATTATCGCAAGATTCGGTTTACCTTCCAGGAGTATTTCCGGCGGATGACGGAAGACCCGCACAGATGGAGTCAGCCATTTGCGGCGCTTTTGGGAGCGTACCACGCACAGCTTGGATTCGGGCTGCCCTCCATTGGAGGAAAGGACAGTATGTCAGGAACCTTTGAGGACATTGACGTACCTCCGACACTGGTATCCTTTGCCGTAGATGTGGCGCAGGAGAAGGATATCATTACGCCGGAGTTAAAACAGGCGGGCAGTAAGCTGATTTGGCTGCGTACTATGACGGATGAATACGATATTCCGGTATATGAACAGGTGATGGATCAATACGGGAAATTTACTCAGGACATTCGTGAAGGCAGAATATTGTCTGCCTATGCACTGGACAGGCATGGAATTGCTGCTGCGGTCAGCAAGATGGCTTTTGGTAACCGAATGGGCGTGAAGATTGAGCACAATGTGGATAAGCGGGATCTGTTTGTTCCGGCATTTGGAGATATTATTGCGGAGGTTCCGGCAGAGAAGGTAGGAGAACTTCGCATTACCTATACTGTAATCGGAGAAGTTACGGATGATGCGGCCTTTTCTTATGGCAATGTCAGGATAGGGATATCCGAGGCAGAAGAAGCCTGGAAGGGAACCCTTGAGAAGGTATTTCCGACTAATTCCAATGCCGAGGGACAAAAGGAGAAGATAGAGAGAGGCCTGTATAAGACGAAGGAGGTTCATATCTGTTCTCATAAGATTGGAGCGCCGACTGTATTTATTCCAGTCTTTCCGGGGACGAACTGCGAGTATGACAGCGCCAGGGCATTTGAGCGGGCAGGGGCTAAGACGATTACCCGGGTATTTTGCAATATGAGCGCAGAGGATATTTTGGATTCGGTAAGCGTCTTTGAGAAGGCGATTGACCAGTCTCAGATTATTATGTTCCCGGGAGGCTTCAGCGCAGGGGATGAACCGGACGGTTCGGCTAAGTTTTTTGCAACTGCATTCCAGAATGCGAAGATGAAGGAAGCTGTAGAGCGGCTTCTGAACGAGCGCGACGGACTGGCGCTTGGAATCTGTAACGGTTTCCAGACCCTTGTAAAGCTTGGATTGGTTCCGGGAGGCGAGATTACAGGGCAGAGCGAGGATTCTCCGACTCTGACCTACAATACCATCGGCCGGCATATCTCGAAGATGGTGTATACCAAAGTTGTGACCAACAAGTCTCCATGGCTTCAGGCGGCGGAGCTTGGAGGCGTCTATACCAATCCGGCCTCCCATGGAGAGGGACGTTTTGTGGCGAACGCACAATGGATTGACAGGTTGTTTGCAAACGGACAGGTAGCGACACAGTATTGTGACCCAGAGGGGAATATCACCATGGACGAGGAATGGAACGTGAATGGTTCTTACTGTGCAATCGAGGGAATTACAAGTCCGGACGGACGGGTATTCGGCAAGATGGCTCACTCGGAGAGACGTGCAAGGTCTGTGGCAATGAATATCTATGGAGAACAGGATCTTAAGATATTCGAGTCAGGAGTGTTATATTTTAAATAGCAGGAAAAATCAAACAGAAGAGAAACGGCTGCAATGTGGGAGATTTCATCTTCCGGCAGCCTTTCTCTCGATATATTTTAAATTACAACAAAAAAACTGCCTGAGGCAGTTTTTTAATTACCACATCTTATTCAACTGTTGACGATATACGAATTGACGGATGTCCCTCTCCGCACCCTTGGGCATATTCTCAAACTGACATCCGTAGCCGAAATAATCCTCTCGGACTATAGTCTCTCGTAAGATAGAAGCTCGAACCTCCTGCGGCTTCTTCATGAAGGTATACTGAAATTCAAGGTGTTCTCCTACATCCAGGCGTTTTTGGGTAGTCAGGTATAAGCCTCCCACACTTATATTCTGGATGGTTCCGGTGAAACTTCCGTGTCTTTCGGATAGAAAAGAGGCCTCTTTACCCATCCGTACCCGGAGTTCTTCCTGACGCTGAAGAATTTCAATCATCTCAAGAATCTTACAGTCGGCAATCCATGGCTCCAGTATGTAGGGGTCCGTATTCTTCCTTACTTCCAGTTCACTGAACGTCTTAATATAGCCAACCTGACTGTCGCAGAAATCAATACGAAGCCGGTCAATGTGCTCTTCGAGCCCGCTTTCATCCTCAAAATGAAGTGTAATCTTATCGTCCACGCATCTGACCCTGGCCTTCAGTAGAATCTCCGAATCGGAGTCGGGCTCAAAGACGATACATGAGTTGCAATTCTTTAGGATCATGACTTGAAAAATTCCTCCTTAATTAGAAGTAATCCATTTGGCTAGACTTATTCTATCATGATGATTCGTGAATTGCAATGGCATTTTAAAATAATGGTGACGAATTGTGGGGGGAAAAATTAGAGAAAACCATAAGAAATAAATAAGAAACAGAGAAATTTCAGAAATGAATTGATTTCACAGGTAGGATTGTTTATAATGAATCTGGTAAGATGCAGATATTTATGCTTTTGTTTTGAAATAAAATATTATATGGCAGAGTCCGAAAAGTGCGGACTGCCGCAGAATAGAGGAACTAAGAAGAGGGATAGAGCATGTTTAAAAAGACAAAAAAGTTTCTGATAAGCAGTGTGTGCGGTCTGGTGGTACTGTGCATTGTTATTTTTCTCTGGCTTGGCTTTGCAATGAGCAGGAAGAGCTTTGATGCAATCAACGAAGTTGGTCTGCTTTATATGTCGGAGATGAGCGGTCAATTACAGCAGAAGTTTAATGCCATAGTAGATCTTCAGGTATCAAGAGTGAGAGCTGTCCTTAAGCGTACTCCGCCTGAGAGCGCCGTCTATGGCGAGGAGATGCTTGCGGATTTGTACTTGAGCGCTGAGGTCCGGGAATTTGTGCATTTTGGCATGTATCGTAAGGATGGCGGTCATGAGACTATTTACGGTGAAGAAGTAGAATTTCTGAATGAGGAGGAATTTCAGGATACATTAAATATAAAAGAGAAGATTATTACAAGCGGATACAGCGAGGATGGAACGAAGCTGCTGCTGCTGGTGGTGGATGCCGCGTACCCCATGGGGGCCGGCAAAGACAGCGATGTGGTGGTGGCCGGAATCCCTATGGAATATTTGGAGAACGCACTCGTTCTGGAGGGAGACGGCACCATGGTTTATTCTCATATTATTCGTGAGGATGGGGAATTTGTAGTTCGTTCGGGCAATGCATTCCGGGAGAACTATTTTACCCGAATTGAAGAGACGGTTTCGGATAAGAGTCCGGCAAGTCCCAAAGAGTATGTAAGAGAGTTCAAAAGTTCGATCGAAGAAGGCAGGAATTATTCTGCATTGATGATTGATAAGACAGGAATCCATCAGCATATGTATGCAGCGCCCCTTGAGGGTACCGACTGGTATCTGGTGTCTGTCATGCCTTATGGTGTTCTGGATGGTGTAATCTTGAAGCTTAACCGTCTGCAGCAGGTTACGGTGCTGGCGGCATGCGGTGTGATACTTCTGGCATTGGCAATTATGTTTGTCCGTTATTACAGGTTGTCACAGCAGCAGCTTCGTGAGCTTGAGAAGGCGGAGAAGAAGGCGTTTCAGGCCAGTCAGGCGAAGAGTGAATTTTTGTCCAGTATGAGTCATGATATTCGGACGCCGATGAATGGAATTGTGGGAATGACGGCAATTGCGCTGGCCAATGTGGAAGATTCAGTGCGGGTACGGGACTGCTTAAAGAAGATTGGCCTTTCAAGCCGACACTTGCTTGGACTAATCAATGATGTACTGGATATGTCCAAGATTGAGAGTGGGAAGCTGTCTCTGAATATTGACGTCCTCTCCCTGAGGGAGACAATGGAGAGTATTGTGAATATTGTACAGCCTCAGATTCGAGAGCGAGGGCAGCATTTTGATATCTTTATACGGGATATTCAGGCAGAGAATGTATACTGTGACAGTGTGCGGCTCAATCAGGTGTTGATTAATCTGCTTTCGAATGCGATTAAGTTTACGCCGACAGACGGCAGGATAAACGTATATCTGATACAGGAAGATTCACCCTTGGGAAGCAGCCATGTA
>CATLIP010000171.1 GCA_949957035.1 uncultured Lachnospiraceae bacterium | reverse complement strand
TGTCCGATTATCTCTGATATAAAATCAAGAAATCCTGATGCGCGCAGGATTCCTACTGCCACCATAAGCCCTACCAGGGTCGGCATGATCTTAATAACCGTAAAAAAGCCGCTTTTCGCCCCCTTAATAAAGGTATCGTACACATTTACCTCCATTAAGATACCATAGCTTATGATTCCGAAAATTACCAGCGGTACGATAAAATCAGTCATAAACAATAATAATTTCACGCGACGTCTCCATTTTCATACATAGCTTATTCTTATTGTATGTGGGCGGTATGCAATTTATCTCATAAAAATACTATCATGTTGGAGTAAAAAGAATTTTGACTCCAACATGATAGTATTCTTATATGATTAGTATGATTTGCCCCAGTACGCCATATGCTTCGCAGGCTTACCGCACCAGATACATTTGTCTGAAATCATATCCTCATCCTCAATCAGACATCTGGTAGCCGCGCCTCCTGTCACATACTTCACTTCGCCTTCACACTCCGGATCGCCGCACCAGCAGGCCTTCACGAAGCCGCGGTTTTTCTTGAACTTCTCTGTCATCTCATCCATCGTAACCGCTGTGTCAATGTGACTCTTTAAGAACTCATTTGCCCTGTCATACATATCCTGCTGAATGGTCTCTAAGATATCGCGAAGCTTAACTGCAATCTCATCCATGGAAACCACAATCTTCTCACGTGTATCCCGGCGTACCACGATTACCTGATTCTTCTCAATATCCTTCGGTCCAATCTCAATACGTGTCGGAATACCTAACATCTCCTGCTCGGAGAATTTCCATCCCGGACTCTTCTCGGAATCATCAATCTTCACTCTGTATCCGGCCTTCTTGAGTTCACCCAGGAGTGCCCGCGCCTTGTCAAGGACGCCCTCCTTGTGCTGTGCAACCGGAATCACCCGGCACTCTACAGGAGCTACATGCGGAGGCAGTACCAGCCCGTCGTCATCGCCATGAACCATAATCAACGCGCCGATACTTCTGGTAGACCACCCCCATGAGGTCTCATAAACGCTCTGAAGCTCATTGTTCTTATCTACATATTTGATATCAAATGCATCTGGGAATCCGCTCCCGAAGAAATGGCTGGTTGCCGACTGTAACGCCTTACCGTCATGCATCAACGCTTCAATGGTATAGGTGTCCTGCGCCCCGGCAAATTTCTCATGCTCTGCCTTTCTACCGGATACAAACGGTATCGCCAGCGTCTCTTTGTAGCAATCCTCATATACATGAAGCATCTGGATGGTACGCTCCTCTGCTTCCTCATATGTTGCATGGATGGTATGCCCCTCCTGCCACAGGAACTCCCTGGAACGCAAGAACGGTCTGGTGGTTTTCTCCCAACGAAGTACAGAATTCCACTGATTCCATACCTTCGGAAGATCTCTGTAGGACTTTACGGTTCTTGCCCACAAATCACAGAATAAGGTCTCGGACGTCGGACGGATACACAGTCTTTCCTGCAACCTCTCCATTCCGCCATGAGTGACCCATGCTACCTCCGGTGCAAAACCGTCCACATGGTCTGCCTCCTTTTCAAGAAGCGCCTCCGGAATCAACAGCGGAAGAGATACGTTCTCCACTCCGGTTTCTTTAAATCTCTTGTCCAAATCTGCCTGAATCAGCTCCCAGATTGCATATCCGTTGGGAAGATAATTCAGACATCCCTTAACGCTTGAATAGTCGCACAATTCTGCCTCGCGTACCACATCCGTATACCACTGCGCGAAATTCTCATCTCTGGATGTGATATTTTTTACCAGTTTTTCCTTTGCCATGTTTCTCTTCTCCTTTTCTTTTCCGGCAGAGCCCTTGCCCCACCATATTCTCAGTTCTCCCAGCCTCATGGACATATTCTGAGAGTACCCTCGTCTGTCGGAAGTATCCTCGGTCTCGGTAATCACAACAGTCAAATGCCTGCAAGCAGTCACTTGGCTCGCTGCCTGCGGAAATAAAAAAACACCGGACCTTCGACTCCCCATCAAAATAAAAGGGACCGAAAAGCTCGGCGGTACCACCCTAGTTAACTGCGACCCTTTCGCAGTTCTCTCATTCTCGCCATTAACGCTGACGTCACGCCGTATTTTCATACGGAGGCTCCAAGGTAGGTTCGTTACAGGTCAATCCAAGAATCTTCCAGCCAACGGATTCTCTCTCTGTGGGACTACGCATGCAGCTACTATTCCTCTTCACAGCCAAGACCCGCGTCTGCAACCAGCATTGCCAGCGGGTTCTTAAGTTTGAATGTAATTCTAATAGATGGCGGAAGATTTGTCAAGGGGAATTTTTGCAGTCCCGGAAAATCTGCCATTAACTGCCAAAAAGGGTTGTTACAAAATTTTGCAGCAACCCCTGTACTTCTCGATCAACGATACAATATCCTTATAACCCATACTTCTTGACAATACTCTGCATGGTATCCCATTTTGCTTCCATATCTGCCACCAGCTTAAACTGCGTCCGGCACCGGTCAAGATTATGGCCTTCCCTGTGAATCTTAAAATACCTGTCCCCCTGCAGATAATCCGTAAGGAATCTCATACCGCACTCAAAGGTCATAACCTTTGCCCCCATAGGAAGCAGCTCAATCTCCTTACTGGTCAGCCTTCCCGCACATCCTTCTATGAAGCCCTTTGCATACAGGTCAAACAAGTCCATACTGCAGGACACCTTAGAGAGGTCCTTCTCATCCTCTGCCGCGGTGCTGGCGCCGAAACGTATAGAATCCCCGAAATCATTCATGGCAAGCCCCGGCATAACCGTATCCAAATCAATTACGCAGATCCCTTTCCCTGTCTTGTTATCAATCATGATGTTATTAAGCTTCGTATCATTATGGGTTACACGAAGAGGCAGTTCTCCCTTATCCTGAAGCTCTGAGAAGTAATTGGCAACGTCTTCCCGCTCCAGCACAAACTGAATCTCTTCCTTTACAGAAGCAGCTCTCCCCAATGCATCCTCTTCCACCGCTTTCTTAAATACGGCAAATCTTGCACGAGTATCATGGAATCCAACGATTGTCTCATTCAGCGTATCAGCCGGATAATCCGCAAGCATACACTGGAAGTTACCGAACGCAACTGCGCTCTGATAGAAATGCTCCGGCTTCTCTACCACATCATAGCTGGTAGCATCCGTAATAAACTTATAAGAACGCCAGTATTCACCATAAGAATCTTTGTAATATGGTTTCCCGTCATAAGCCGGAATCACATTCAAAGTCTCCCTCTCCGGGTCGCCGCCGTTCTTAATAATCTGCTCGCGCAGATAGGCTGTAACCCCCATAACATTCTCCATCAGCTCTACCGGCTGTGCGAATACATCTTTATTCATCTTCTGCAGGATTACCTTAATATTCCCCATACCTGAAATCTGGAAGGTCAGAAGATATGTGTCGTTAATGTGGCCGTTTCCATAGGCACAGCCTCTCATAAGCCTTCCGTTAAACTGAAAATTTCCAATCGCTTCTGCAATCTGAATCGGTGATGCTTCTCCCATTATACTTCCTCCCACAGGTGCTCAGGATAGAGCCCTTCTTCTTTCATCTTCTGAATCGCCGCAACAACTACCGGCTTATCCTCTTTATAAGTTACTCCATACCACTTATCCGCCGACTTAAGTACTGCCACCGTTGCACGTCCTTCTCCTAAAAGGTCGCTTACAACCGCAGGCAGGAAATACTCGCATTTCATTGGATTGCTCTTGATTCCTTTGTCCAAAAATGCAGGAAAACGATCGCGAATCTCTTTCAAAATACTGTGCGTGAAGCCCCACATATTCATGGAAACGGTCGTATCGCTCTCAACAGGAGTCCAAGTCTTTCCGTCATCCTCCGTAAATGCAATTCCATCGCCGCGCTTCTCTATCTTGGTTCTCTCTGTGATTCCGACAAGCTCCCCGTCCTTGTTCATCTCGCAGATTCCCCGCGCAACATGCCCGTTATCTGTAACCGTGTTAGCAAGAAGATAGCCTACCATTGTGTAACGGTATTTTTCATCATCCTGATGCTTGGCCAGATAATTGTAGATTAACTCAAATGCTTCTCTTCCATAATAATCATCTGCATTGATTACCGCAAACGGCCCGTCAACCTGGTCGATACAGCTAAGCACCGCATGGGCCGTTCCCCATGGTTTCACACGGCCTTCCGGCACAGCGTATCCCTCAGGAATATTTCCAATCTCCTGAAATGCGTAGGAAACTTCCATATATTTTTCAACGCGGTCACCAATCGCCTCTCTAAAATCATCTTCATTTTCTCTCTTAATAATGAAGATTACTTTCTCGAAACCTGCTTTTCTGGCGTCAAACAAGGAGAAGTCCATAATAATATGCCCTTCATTATCCACTGGATCAATCTGCTTCAGACCTCCATAGCGGCTCCCCATTCCTGCCGCCATAATTACTAATACCGGTTTATCCATCTTTCTTACCTCCATACTTCTGATATCCGTATATTGATTGCTTCATCTGTAATTATTGTAGTACAACATAGCCGGAAAATCTTTATACTATATTATTCTTGATTTGCACAATCTGCATTTACGCTCTTTTCATTTCTATCAAAATAAGATAAAATATCTTATATACCCACAAATATATTAAGCTATGCAGAGGTTAAGCGATGAGCTACAAAGGCGTTATATTAAGGAAGTCCATTTCCATTCATAAAATCTACAGTATTCATTATTTCGAATATATGAGCAATTTTTCTTTTGAGGGAGAAACCCATGATTTCTGGGAGTTTATCTGCGTAGACAAGGGAGAAGTAAACGTGACTGCGGGCAATGAGACTTCTGTCCTGAAACGCGGCGATATTGCATTTCATCAGCCGAATGAATTTCACAGCGTACGGGCTACAGGCAGGATTGCCCCGAACCTGGTGGTCGTTTCCTTCCACTGCGAAGACGAAGCCATGGCGTTTTTCCGTAAAAAGACGCTGAAGATTGACGAGACAGAGCGCAACATTCTTGCCAGTATTATTATCGAGGCACGGCATTGCTTCGACTGCCGATTAGACGACCCCTATCTCCAGAATATGCCCCGTAAAGACCCCGACCTGTTCGGCGCAGAGCAGTTAATCTGCCTCTATCTGGAGCAGCTCCTTATCCATCTGGTCCGCCGGTATTCCAATCCCCTTGCCCTCCCCAGAGAAATTGCCAAGGCGTCTCCCCTGAAGTCCACCAAAAGCAAAAGCGATGCCGAGATATTCAGCCGCGTGACCGACTACCTTTCCGTCCGCATTGATTCCACCGTCTCCATCGAACAAATCTGCCGGGACAATCTGGTAGGAAGGTCGCAGCTTCAGAAGATTTTCAAGGAGCGGTGCGGCATGGGAATCATAGAATATTTTACTTTGCTGAAAATCAATGGAGCAAAAGAAATGATACGGACGGGACACCTAAACTTTACACAGATTTCCGAGCAGTTGGGATATTCCTCTATCCACTATTTTTCACGGCAGTTTAAAAAATCCACAGGT
>CATLIP010000170.1 GCA_949957035.1 uncultured Lachnospiraceae bacterium | reverse complement strand
TTCGGCGGAAGCAGTTCAGGGCTTACAGGAGTGTCCAGCACATCATAGAGCACCTCCTTCAACTCCCTATCCCCGCAGGTATCCGCATAGTAATGGACCAGATGCCGAACCAATGTCTTGGGCACAGAAGCATTTACCCCATACATGGACATGTGGTCCCCATTGTAGGTAGCCCACCCAAGGGCTAACTCCGACATATCTCCGGTTCCGATTACAATGCCCCCGTTCTGGTTGGCCACATCCATCAATACCTGAGTGCGCTCTCTGGCCTGGGCGTTCTCAAAGGTTACGCTATGCTCTAGGGGATTATGGCCAATATCCTCAAAATGTTGGTTCACCGACGCGCTAATCGGAATCTCCCTAAGCTTAACTCCCAGCTTTACAGACATCTTACAGGCATTCTTATAGGTCCTGTCCGTCGTTCCGAAACAAGGCATGGTCACCGCCGTAATTCCCTCTCTCTCAAGGCCCAGCATATCAAAGGCTTTCGCTGTCACCAAAAGGGCAAGAGTGGAGTCCAGTCCGCCCGAAATTCCTACCACAGCGCTCTTTGCGCGGGCATGGAGCAGCCGCTTCTTAAGCCCCATTGCCTGAATCATGAGAATCTCTTCACAGCGTTTCGCCCGCTTTTGTTCATCTGCAGGGACAAAAGGTCTGGAGGAAATCCTTCTGGTAAGGCTTGTCCTGTCTTCCTTTATATCAAATGGAATCCTCTTAAATCCCGTCTCTTGTGCCGGCTGAAATGTGGTATTCCTTCTTCTCTCATTTAGCAGACGCTTTATGTCAATCTCCGAGCAGATAATGCCATTTACAAAACGGCCGCGTTCTTTTAAGATGCATCCGTTCTCTGCAATCAGATTATGGCCGCCAAACACCAAATCCGTAGTGGACTCTCCTTCCCCTGCGTTGGCATATACATAACCGCATATCAGACGGGCAGACTGCCCCTCTATCAGACTTCTGCGGTAAGAATCCTTCCCGATCGTCTCGTCACTTGCCGAACAATTGACAATCACTACCGCTCCTTCCCTTGCCGCGTCAATACCGGGAGAGGCGGCAGACCATGCGTCCTCGCAAATCTCCGCAGATACCGCCAGAGACTCCATCGCCGATGCCGTAAATAAAAGCTTAGGTCCAAAGGGAATGGTCTGTCCGTCAAACAGAATCTCCCGGGGTGTCTTTGGCCCCTGGCAGAACTGGCGCATCTCGTAAAATTCCCCGTAATTCGGCAAAAATGTCTTGGTCGTAAATCCAAGAATCTTACCTCTGTTCAATGCCGCCGCTACATTATATAACTTCCCCTCCACAGAAACAGGAAGTCCTACAAACACCAAAGCATCCTTTTCAGCTGTATGTTCTGCAAGCCTGTGAAGTGCAAGCCTTGCATCCTTAAGCAGTATCTCCTGTGCAAAGAGGTCGCCGCAGGTATAGCCGGTCACGCACAGCTCCGGAAATACCACCAGCTTCGCTCCTGTATCCACAGCCTCGTCAATCAGACTGCATATCTTTTCTGTATTATAGGCAACATCTGCGACCCGAATATCCGGCGTCGCCGCCGCCACCTTCAAAAACCCATCCTTCATTTTACTGCTCCACTCCTTTTCATACCTGTCAAGCTCTGCTACGTTTCACGATTTCCTTAAGCTCCTCCACCGTATATTGATACGCTGTGTTACAGAAATGGCATTTCACTTCGATATCTTCACCTTCCTCAATCATGGCCTGTATCTCTTTCCTTCCGATACTCGCAACCGCCTGTTCTACTCTCTCCTTCGAACAGTTACAATGAAATCTTGCAGGCATTGTATCGGTAATCTCAAGGTCTAATCCGTCAAATAAAATCTCAAGCAGCTCTTTTGGTGTATGTCCCTCTCTGAGAATGGAAGTCACAGAAGGGACCTTCTTTAGATTCTCCTCCACCTGACAGATAGTCTTCTCCGAAGCAAAGGGCATCATCTGTATAATAAATCCGCCTGCACAGCTCACCGTATTGTCTTTCTCCATCAGAACCCCAAGACCTACAGAGGATGGCACCTGCTCCGAATTGGCAAAATAATAGGTCAGATCCTCTGCAATCTCACTGGACACCAGAATCGTCTGCCCAGAATAAGGCTCTTTGAGTCCCATATCCTTAATCACTTGAAGCAGGCCGATTCCCACTGCCCCGCCTACATCCAGTTTCCCGTTCTTGGGCGGAAGCATTACACTGGGATTCCCCGCATATCCCTTCACATTACCATGGCTGTCTGCCGTAACCGTAAGACCTTCGATTGGTCCGTCCCCGCGAATCTGAAGCGTCAGCATATCCGTATCGTTCTTCATCATGCTGCCCATCATGACCCCGGCGCTAAGGAGCCTTCCCAGAGCAGCCGTTGCCACAGGGCTTGTATTATGCCGGCTCCTCGCTGTCTCTACCAACTGTCTGGTGGTTGCCGCAAACGCACGAATCTGCTGATTTGCAGCTGTAGCTCTTACTATATAATCTTCCATCCTTCTGTTCTCTGCCCCTTTTCCCTCTTACTTTCCATATTCCTGCGCTATCACACAGACACGTCCGCTGGTATACATCGGCGCCTTCTTTGTATATGCGTCATATGCCGCAACATAGCGAAGCCCCGCCTTCTCAATAAGCGTCTTAATCTTCTCCAATGTATATGCCTTCTGCTGATGAACCTCCTGATATCTCCGGTAGAGATTTGCATCGTCCTGGCTCTGGACGAACAGTGTCAACTGGTATTCATTGGTCTTATCCTCAGTCCGATAATAATTCTCCCAGATAAAGCTGCACTCCTCCCTCTCCTCGGCAATTACCCTGTCTCCCAGTATCTCCCGGTACTTATATTCTGTGTTAAAATCAAAGATAAATATACCCTGAGGGTCCAAATAATTATTCACCAGCTTGAAAACTTCTGTTAATTCTCCGTCGTCCTTTATATAATTAATGGAGTCACAGACGCTCACAACCGCCTTGACTGTACCATACAATTCAAAGGACTGCATGTCCTGCAGAAGATACAGAATATCGTGGCCGCTCTTAATCCGCTTCTCCATGGCAAGCTCAAGCATGGCTTCAGAATTGTCCACACCAATCATATCATATCCCTTTTGGGCCAGCAATTCCGTCATAATTCCCGTCCCGCAGCCCAGTTCCAACACCAGCCCGTCGAAGATGTCGTATTCTTTCATTATATCATGAAGATAATCTGCCCACTCTCCGTAAGGTACATTATCCATAAATGTATCATATACCTCAGCAAAACTTGTATATGCCTCCATCTTATTCTCCTTCGCAATCTGAAATAATGCACGTATCGGCGTGCTTTTTTAATTATACCATGGGGCGGAAGGTTTTTCAACAAGGGAAAAGTTCTTACATTCTCTATAAAAGTAACAAAGTCCCCGCCATCTGGCGGGGACTCATAGAGTTTAATCCAGTAAATATCCTGCTTCATAAGAACATTCCAGATAACTCGGATTCTGATAATAAATCAGTATATTTACATTCCGTAATCGTGTCAAAATCACCGCATGGAATCTTGTATTGAGCTATCACCTCATCACATACCTGTTCAAAAGAAAGGCTGTGATTTACCTCTGCATCATGCAGCTGTTTTTCAACACCATCCTTCCCTAACGCCTCAATAATAACACCTCTTCTGTTTTTTGTCTGGCGGGCTATAAATTCAATCAAAGAACACACATAAAAAAATCATTTTTTTCTTTATCAGTCATAAACAACATCACTCCTGTCAAAGGTCAGGCAATCCAGCGCCGACAAAGTATGAAAACTAAATGGAAATTTAAGTTTACAAACACAGGCCGCATATCCGCATGTTTTCATTATAACACAGGATATACATAAGCTCTACTTCTATAATTAAATCAATACCAAAAACTCATTTCCCTTATCCCGCAGAACATACCGCAATTCTCCCCCATGCTTCTCCACAGCCTTAGAAGCAATCGCAAGCCCAAGGCCCGTTCCGCCGCTGCTTTGCCTTGCATAATCTCCCCTCACAAAAGGGTCGAAAAGAACCGGACGCAATTCTTCTGAAACCGGTTCCCCATCATCCCAGACCGAAAGCGCTGTCTTTCCATCCATCCGCCCCACCTCCACTGTCACCCTTCTCCCCGTCCGGTTATATTTCCCTGCGTTTCCAAGAAGATTTTCTATAACCCGCGAAAATTCTTTTCTATCAATCTCAGCATAAATTGGCGTTTCCGGTATCTGAATCTGAAAATCCAGCCCCCGCCCTGTTATCTCCTCATAATACTCCGCACAGATTTGTCTCGCAAGTTCGCATAGGTCCGTTCTCTCCATTTGGAGCATATAACCCTTATCCTCCATTTTCAGAAGTTGAAACAGTTCATTGACCAGGCTATTGACGCGCCCTGCCTTCTTATCAATCATCTGATAATACTGCGGCAGCTTCTCAGGCTTCACAAGCCCCTCCTCCAAGGCCAGGGCGCTGCTCTTGATGGTGGACACAGGAGTCTTGATATCATGGGAAATCTCCAAAAGCATCC
The DNA here is from genome assembly GCA_949957035.1 of uncultured Lachnospiraceae bacterium. Next base: position 1,002 of record CATLIP010000170.1, on the reverse strand, counting down.
GATTCTTCCGCTCTTCATCCTGCTGCTTTCTGCGCTTTTCTGAATCTAACTGCCCTATCATCATGTTAAAGGTATCTCTGATTTCCGCAAACTCCCGCTGCGCTTCAAAATCAAGCCGCACCCGGCTGTCTCCTGCGCGCACCAGCTCCATCCCCTCCATAATCTTCTGAAGAGGTTTTTGAATCTTGCGTGACAGATACCTGCTCATCAAAAGGCAGCTAATCAGAAACAATATTCCGAAAAAAACAAACGCCGTCGCCGCCACCCGGACAGTCCGGGTATCCCTCCCCACACTGTAGGTATAGCTCATCTTAAGCGCGTTTCTTCCAATCTTCATCAGATAATACGCGGTCTTATCCTCTGTCCGTACAGCTTTCAGATATCCTCTGTATTCGCTGGCAGAGGTCCCTGTCTCCACCAGATTATCCGCCGTCAGATACTCTGTAAGCTCCTCCATAGAATAAGCCATAATCCGGTCTTTCTTCTCTCCATACACCTCCTTCACATTATAAGACTCGTCGAGCATCTCAATCCAGCCGCCCAGCCGCTTAAAGGAACTGAAATCACCTACATTTCCCTCATCATCTACCAACTCATAGGGCGCTAAAGATTCAAGCTGCCCGCCGCCGATAAAAATCAGGACTCCAAACATGCACAGATACAACAAGAAAACAGATACCATGGCAAATACAATATAGCTTGCCACAAGCTGCCGAAATACGCTTCCTCCTTTACCTCTTCTCCACTTTATACCCAAGTCCCTTAATCGTTCGGATAAATGGTTCACCGTCTTCCCCTTCTTCCAATTTCTTTCTCAGATTGCTGATATGGACCATAACCGTATTGTCATCCCCGCGATAGATATCCTCCCAGACCTGCTCAAAAATCTGCTGTTTCGTAAAAATGGTCCCGGGCCTTTCCAGAAACATCTTTAATATCCGAAATTCTGTGGATGTCACCTCTATGATCCGCCCATCCCGTCTTACTGTTCCCTCCGTCATA
>CATLIP010000169.1 GCA_949957035.1 uncultured Lachnospiraceae bacterium | reverse complement strand
AGGAAGTCTCAAGCCATGAATTGTTCCCATACCCCAGGATTCCTCCAAAATACCGTCCTTCCATCTCCCGAGGCTGATTCACCTTTGAATGACAAAGTACCAGACCGTCGCTGCTGCAATCTTTCAGGTCAGGCACAGTACTCCTTAGAGACTCATCCCTTGAAGAATCCGAAGGTCGGTAACTTCCCTCCAATCGTCCGCCGATTCCTCCTGTGAAAAGATTCCCTGTCACATCAGCATGATTCTCACAGGCTTCTACCTTCACGTCGCCGCCTATATGGGCATATCCGAAAATCCCTCCAAGCCCGTATTGATACTGAGCGGCTTGTTCCTCTACACTCCTGCCGTAAGCAACCGCGCCTGGCTTTGGAAGTCTCCCCCTTACTGATCCATTCATGGTAAGACCGCTTATCTCAAGGGAAGAATCTTCTGATGTTAAAGCTGTCAGTGACCCGCCTGCTTCTTTCTTTCCAAGAACACCCACGATTCCTCCGATACCGCAGGTATTTCCTTTATCAGCCTCAACGCTGTCATTTTGGTCTGCAAGCAATACCTCGACCGTCTTCTGTTCCTTTTTCGTACACTGAACCAAGATATCGGTAAGCGTCCCCTCACTTCTGCCGCAAATGATTCCCACACCGGATAAATGCTGAAAGTTTCCTCCGTTTTCACCTGTATCGTCTAAACTTAACACAGGGTCTTTCAAAGTCAGGCCGCTTATGGTTCCCTCAACCTCGCAAAAAAGGCCAAGATATTCTGTATAAGGCTTTTTCCGCCCCTCTTCTTTATATATCTTACCGATTACGTTATCTCCCGGCATAGAAGCTGAGCCTAAATTCATATTGGACACCAGCGTACCTGAACCGTTTCCTTTTAGAGTCTGGCCTTGTTTCAGAAGCTCTATGGATGGGAAATTCACTACCCGGGCGTCCTCCTGCTGATTACTGATCGGTTTCCACCGTATGGTCTGCAGTGTTTTTGTTTCCGTCCCTTCACTGCTCATCGTGTTTTTTTCACCCAAGTCAAATAATCCTGTCCCTGCTGCCGTCCAGTCCATATTTCGATTGTCAAGCCTGAATATTGCCTCCTTTTTGCAATATCTGATGTTGGACAAATGGCGAAAACGTGTGATCTTCGCTTCTATCCGTTCTTCATTCTCCTTCGTCACACTGGCAAACATGGTATTCTCTACATTAGAGGTTACAGGACTGCCGGCATGGTACTCCCGCGCATCCAAATCCATATTCCGATAGGTGGGCTGCACCTCAATCTCTGCACAGATGTCCTGAGGCTGTGCAAGCTGGGCAAGCTCTGAAATCTCACTTCCCGCCTCTGAAAGTCCTGCGTATCTGGTAATACTGGTGCTGTACTCCTTAAGCAGCGCAAGCTCTTTTCCTTTCTCCAAGGCTTCCTGCCCCTCCGCCTTGAGACTCTCCATCAACTCTGCCGACATCATACCGTCAAGCACCAGAGAAAACCTGCCATTCTGTCCTGTTTCCTGGTATGTAAGAGGAAACGCCCACTCTCCAAGGTCTTTATCCTTACCGGTCGCCGCATCTTCTTTTCCGCTAAGCTTAAGATGTACCATTGTATTTCCTTCTTTTCCGAAGCCCTTCCCGTTAAGCTCGGCCCGGTCAATCACCGTTGAAAACAGCCTCTCCCCCTTGGCCTTATCTCCTGTCTTTTTGTAAAATGTAATGTGGAACTCCACATCAAGATTATCGTGCCTGGAATTACTGGACCAATTCAGCGACAAGGTTTCACTGTTTACCAGATTAACTGTGGTTACCTTAAGCCTCACTGGTTTTAGTTCTACTACATTGACAACATCCTCCACAGAGTAATATCCCAGAAGCCGCTCTCTACGGTTGTCATAACTGCGGTTATCTCCCGCCGCCGTAATATCCAGAATCTCATTATCGTTTCCGTCATATGCCAGTCCGTCGCACCGCGTCGCATAGAACGCCGAGTACACCTGACCTGTCTCAATATCAATTTCAATGGTAATAGAAGCATCCAGAAATTCTTTATCATAAGAGTTATCTTTCAGCAGTCCGGCCACCAAATCTCCCGATCCGCCGCCCTCCAGCGTAATCCCATAAATACGTCCTTTCAGCTTATCCTTTCTCTCATCATCAAACGTATCATTGCGATTCCCTTTGCGGATGACCTCTTTACGAAACTCCTTCCATTTTCCGGAGGTACGATACCATGTCAGTTCCGACTCTGCCGCCAGATAAACCGTCTTAGCATTGGATTCATTTTCCCGAAATTCGGCCAGTTTCATATATTTCATAGCAAATGGAATTGCAATTGCCGCAATCACAGATAGAATCACTAATACTACCACTAATTCGGTTAATGTAAATCCCTTTTTGCTGTATTTCCTCATAAATATTCACCTTATTCTTCCTGCCTGTTATTCGCGTTTACGGTGTTTTACAATTTATTCTCTATAGTATCCGGGTCCTGTGCAAATGCAGCCGCCATCTCCCTTACAATCTTTCCCTCCCGATACAGTTGTACGATTGCGTCATCCATGGTAATCATACCAAGCCTGCGGTTGGTCTGCATAATGCTGGGAATCTGATGCGTCTTTCCTTCTCTGATCAGATTCCGAATTGCCAGATTGGCGTGAAGCACCTCGAAAGCCGCAACTCTTCCTCTGCCGTCTGCCCTTGGAATCAACTGCTGCGAAATAACCGCCTCCAACACATTTGCCAACTGTACTCGGATTTGCTGCTGCTGATGAGGAGGGAAAACATCAATAACGCGGTCAATCGTGCTTGCCGCGCCAATCGTATGGAGGGTGGATAATACCAGATGCCCGGTCTCCGCCGCTGTAACTGCCACACTGATTGTCTCATAGTCTCTCATCTCGCCTACCAGAATAACGTCCGGGTCTTCCCTGAGAGCCGCCCGCAGCGCATTGGCATAGCTTTTGCTGTCCAGACCAATCTCCCTCTGATTCACCATGGACATCTTATGATGATGAATATACTCAATGGGGTCCTCTAGGGTAATCACATGTGCATCCCGAAATGTATTTACCTTGTCAATAATCGCCGCCAAAGTCGTCGACTTACCGCTGCCCGTAGGCCCGGTCACGAGAACCAGCCCACGCTTGCGCTGATACAGATCTATGATGGATCCCGGCACTCCAAGCTCCTCAGGCGAAGGAATCTTCTCCGACACCAGACGAAAGGCCATGGCAGTCTCTCCCTGCTGTCGAAATACATTGACACGATAACGGCCCTTACCTGCAATAGAGAAGGACATGTCACACTCTCCCTTCTCTTCAAACAGTTTCATCTGTTCATCACTCATAATACTTCGTGCAATCTCCATGGTGTCGCCTGCCGTCATCGTCTCAAAGGGCATTGTCGCCAGACTGCCGCTCTGCCGCATCTTCGGCGGAATCCCTGTGGTAATATGTACATCGCTTGCTCCTGCCCATGCAGCATGGGCCAATATCTCTTCAATCTTCTTCATATCGCTAAATACTCCTATTTCTGGTCGATTTTGCGAACATTATATCAGAAAAATAACAGATATAATATTCAATAGCATAATCCGCACTTTTTTCGGTATACTTCGCACTGGTAAATTTTTCATCATTCCATTTGTTTTCTCTATGAAAAAAAGTATGAAAAAAGACCACCCGTAACAGGCAGTCTCCTTTTATTTCTGTTCACAATAATAATTAAAATAACGTTCTCTAAGCGGCTGGTAGGAACCCCGGGGCAAGTGGATACTAGCCTTCGGTTCCATTAGTACCTGCCGTGAATTCATGCTTACAACATGCTCCAGATTCAGAATATATGAAGCCCCAACCTTCACAAATTCCTGATACTCCGCCAGCATTCCAAAGATTTCCGTCATGGTCATATGCAGCAATAATTCTTCTCCGTCTATCAGGTGCATCTTCTGGCTTTTCCCCTGAGCTTCACAGAATACAATCTTATCAACCGCCACCCGGCTGACCCGTCCTTCTGTACGCAGCACCAGATAGCACCTCCGCTCAATCCTGCTCTCTTCTAACAGACGGTCCAAAACATGGAACAGCTCTTCCTGCTCCACGGGCTTCACCAGATATTGAGCGGCCTGTACCCTGTATGCCTCAAGCGCATGGTCCAGAGACGAGGTAATAAACACGATATGGCTCTTATTTCCCATACTGCGTAACTCCACTGCCGCCGCAATTCCAAACTCTTCCTGCAAATAAATATCCAGCAACAATAAATCCGGCTCATACTTCTGTTCCCTGACCCGTTTAAGCAGCGCTTCTGCACTCCCAAAACATTCTATCATCAATTCACAATCCTGCCGCTGCTCCTGGTAAGTATCCAGCATATCTTTCATCTTATCCAAATGTGCAGGCTCATCATCACATACTGCTACTGTATACAATATCTACCACTCCCTTATTAAAAGAACTGTATATACAGTTCCTGATTATTCTTTATATTATACACAAACATATACAATTCTACCAGAGTAGATTTGTTACACCTTTAAATTCCAATAATTCCAATTCAAGATGGCTTACTGCTTTCAAGTTCTCCCCGTTCAGAAGGAACTCGCCCTTTTTAGTGTAATCCTTGCATTTTTCTAAAATATGTACTAAAATCAAGACACTTGAAAGGGGAGTATATATTATGGATATGGCAGAAAGAATTAAAGAACGTAGAATAGTAACACTGAAAGGACGTGACAAAATGCAAGTACCGAAGGAACACACCTACACATCAGAAGACTACTGGAACCTCCCAGACGGACAGCGTGCAGAGCTGATCGACGGCAAACTGTACGCCATGGCTCTGCCGAACCGGATTCATCAAAAACTTATTATGGAACTAACATCAACAATCCATAACCATATAAAGAAAAAATCTGGTTCTTGCGAAGTTTACCCCGCCCCGTTCGCTGTAAATCTCACAGCAAATGATAAAGCGTAGGTAGAGCCAGATATTTCCATTATCTGTGATAAAGATAAACTATCAGACCGTGGATGCGAAGGCGCGCCAGATTGGATTATTGAAATTTTATCCCCCAGCAGCACCCGGACAGATTGTGCAATCAAGTTATTCAAATATCGTACTGCTGGTGTTCGGGAATACTGGATAGTGAACCCCATCAGGAAGATGGTTCAGACCTATATCTTTGAGGGTGAAGAGGACGCAAATATATATTTTTTCGATGATGAAATACCGGTTTACATCTTTGACGGTCTGAATATCATAATTTCAGATTTACTATAGCAAAAACCCGAAACCTTACAAAATAAAGGCTCCGGGTTTTTCGTTCAATGCGGATGACAGGACTTGAACCTGCACGGGAACCCCACTAGATCCTAAGTCTAGCGCGTCTGCCAATTCCGCCACATCCGCATATATGCCATCTAAGGAAAAAGAATCCTCGCAACCCTTGAATTATCAACGATTGCGAAGATTTCATCCACCTGAGCGTGCGGGGATTCGAACCCCGGACAACTTGATTAAAAGTCAAGTGCTCTACCACCTGAGCTACACGCCCATAA
>CATLIP010000168.1 GCA_949957035.1 uncultured Lachnospiraceae bacterium | reverse complement strand
AACAATTATTTTCATGCGGAAGTAGACAGGAGCAGGAAACCATTTACCACAGTGATGCCTCCGCCGAATATCACAGGAAAGCTGCACATGGGCCATGCGCTTGACAATACCATGCAGGATATCATCATCCGTTACAAGCGGATGCAGGGATTTAACGCCCTGTGGGTCCCGGGGACAGACCACGCCGCCATTTCCACAGAAGTGAAGGTGACGAACCAGCTAAAGGAAGAAGGCATTGACAAGAAGGAGTTAGGACGGGAGAAGTTCCTTGAACGGACATGGCAGTGGAAGGAAGAGTATGCGGGAACCATTGAAGGGCAGCTGAAAAAATTAGGCGTTTCCTGCGACTGGGACCGGGAGCGGTTCACCATGGACGAGGGCTGCTCAAAAGCCGTAGAAGAGGTATTCATAAGTCTGTACGAAAAGGGATATATTTACAAAGGCTCCAGAATCATCAACTGGTGCCCAATCTGTAAGACAGCCCTGTCCGACGCAGAGGTGGAGCATGAAGAGCAGGATGGTTTCTTCTGGCATATCAAGTATCCAATCGTAGGGACGGATGAGTTCCTTGAGATTGCCACCACCCGACCGGAGACCATGCTTGGGGATACGGCAATCGCGGTGCATCCGGACGATGAGCGTTATCAGGGAATCGTCGGCAAGAAAGCATTATTGCCATTGGTGAATAGAGAAATCCCAATTGTGGCAGATTATTATGTAGACAAAGAATTTGGAACCGGAGCGGTTAAGATTACGCCGGCACATGACCCCAACGATTTCGAGGTTGGCAAACGCCATGGCCTTCCGGAAATCAATATCATGAACGACGATGCCACCATCAATGAGCAGGGCGGCAGATATGCCGGTATGGAGCGTTACGAGGCAAGAAAAGCGATTGTCAGTGATTTGGAGGAGCAGGGATATCTGGTGAAGGTCGTTCCTCATTCCCATAATGTAGGAACCCATGAGAGATGTAAGACGACGGTAGAGCCGCTAATCAAGCAGCAGTGGTTCGTGAAAATGGATGAACTGGCGAAGCCGGCCATCGAGGCCATTAAGAAGGGCGAGCTTAGATTCGTGCCGGAGCGGTTTGACAAGGTGTATCTGCGGTGGCTTGAGAATATCCGGGACTGGTGTATTTCACGGCAGATTTGGTGGGGACACAGGATTCCGGCGTACTATTGTGATGAGTGCGGCGAGATTGTAGTGTCAAGAGGAACTCCGGAAGTTTGTCCGAAATGCGGATGCAGGCATTTTACGCAGGATGAGGATACGTTGGATACCTGGTTTTCTTCCGCATTGTGGCCTTTTTCCACCCTTGGATGGCCCGAGCATACGGAGGATTTGGATTATTTCTACCCCACGGACGTGCTGGTTACGGGATATGACATCATATTCTTTTGGGTAGTGCGGATGGTATTTTCCGGGTATGCCCACACGGGCAAATCGCCGTTCCATACGGTATTCATCCATGGGCTGATTCGGGACTCGAAAGGCCGCAAGATGAGTAAGTCCCTGGGAAATGGTATTGACCCGTTGGAGATTATTGACCAGTACGGCGCTGACGCCCTGCGTATGACGGTGATGACAGGAAATGCGCCCGGCAACGATATGCGTTTCTACAACGAGCGGGTGGAGGCGAGCCGTAATTTTGCCAATAAGGTCTGGAATGCTTCCAGATTTATCCTGATGAACCTTGGGGATAAGGAATTGACGGAGCCTGTGGACTTTAAGCTCCGCCCGGGAGACCGTTGGATTCTGTCTAAGTGTAACAGCCTGGTTCGGGAAGTGACCGAGAACATGGATAAGTTCGAGCTGGGGATCGCGCTGTCGAAGATATATGATTTCCTGTGGGATGAGTTCTGCGACTGGTATATTGAGATCGCCAAGTATCGGATCTATCATGCAGGGGAGGATGCCCAGAGCGCAAATGACGCGCTGTGGACGCTGAAAGAGGTGCTGAAGAAGTCTCTGAAGCTCTTACATCCTTATATGCCATTCGTTACCGAGGAGATTTACAGCAAACTCGTGCCGGAGGAAGAGTCCCTGATGATGTCAAAATGGCCTGTGTATGAGGAGAAGTATCATTTCCCGATAGCAGAGAATATTGTGGAGCATTACAAGGAGATTATCCGTGGAGTCCGTAATGTGCGTGCCGAGATGAATGTCCCTAATTCCCGCAAGGCGACGGTGTATGTTGTCTGTGAAGACCAGCAGTTATGCGCCGGGTTAGCGTTCCTGAATAAGTCGGCGGTGATGATGGCGGCGGCAAATGAATTCATTATCCAGAAGGATAAGTCGGGGATTGCAGACGATGCGGTATCTATCGTTGTCCCGGATGCGACGGTGTATGTTCCGTTGGAGGAGCTGATTGATTTTGCGCAGGAAATCGAGCGACTGACGAAAGAGGAGACGAGGCTTTTAAAGGAAATCGCCCGGGCGGAGGGGATGCTTAGGAATGAGAAGTTCGTGAGCAAGGCTCCGGAGGCGAAGGTCAAAGAAGAGCGGGAGAAGCTTGAGAAGTATCGGCAGATGAAGGAGCAGGTAAGCGAACGTCTTATGAGTTTGAAGGCAAAACAGGTATAGTCATTTAGCAGTTTCTAAGGGGAGATTATGAAGAAGTTTCAAGTTAAGAAGCCAGACATAAAAGGCTCATTTCACAAACTGAAAAATATAAAAAAAGAAGATGTGAAGGCATACTGGAAAGCCAGGAAAGAGCGGCGGGAGAGGATTCTTGAGGAGAGACGTAACAGCGCATTTGCAAGGAAGATGAAGCCGGTATATCTGTTCATGAACCGGATTTCCCTGCTTCTGCACGCAGTTTTGGCGTGTGCCATTAATTTTATCATCGAGGCAATTTCCAGACATTCCGCTGTGGAGGCCTGGGAGTATATGACAGGGACGCCGCTGGTGTTCCTGTATAATGCTTTCATGATATTTGTCACATTTTCTGTGGTCTATCTGGTCAAGCGGAGGATGTTCGTGCGCATCATCATCAGTGTGCTGTGGCTAGCCCTTGGCGTAGCCAACGGATATATGCTGATGAAGCGTGTGACCCCCTTCAATGCGCAGGATTTCAAGGTGGCAAAAGATGGAATCACTTTGATTAATAATTATTTTAACGGGGTGGAGCTGGTAGGCCTTGCCGTCGGAATCGGAGCCGTCGTAATCTGGGTGATTTCCATGTGGCGCCGGGGAGGACAGTATAACGGTAAGGTCCGCCGCCTGTGGGCAGTGGCCGGCGTGGCTGTCTGGTTCGTGCTGTATGGGATTGTATCGGATTTGGCGGTAGAGAAACGAGTGGTATCCACTTATTTTGGAAATATTGCATTTGCCTATGAGGATTATGGGCTTCCCTATTGTTTTATGGCGAGTGTGTTCAACACCGGGATTACGGAGCCGAACGATTACAATGAGAAGACCATTACGGAGATCAGCAATAACCGGGAGATTACGAAGAGTGAGACGGGGCGCGCGAAAGACGATCTTCCGAATATCATTTTTATTCAGTTGGAGTCATATTTTGATGTGGCGGAAGCAGAATTTTTTACCACATCAGAGGATGCAAGCCCGAACCTCCGTCATATGTATGAGAATTTTTCTTCCGGTTATTTTAAGGTTCCGTCCATTGGGGCGGGAACTGCAAATACGGAGTTCGAGGTTCTGACGGGTATGAACCTCCGGTATTTCGGGCCTGGGGAGTATCCCTATAAGACGGTGCTCAAGAATCAGGTGAGTGAGAGTGCGGCAACGGCGCTTGCGGCCCTGGGGTACGGAACCCATGCGCTCCACAATAATGGGGGGAATTTCTACAGCCGGGCCAAGGTGTTCAATAATGTGGGATTTGACAGTTATACCAGCAAGGAATTTATGAATATTTTGCAGACTACGGAGAATGGATGGGCCAAGGATGATATCCTGATTCAGCATATTTTGGAGGCGATGGACACTACAGAAGGGCAGGATTTCGTGTTCGGAATCAGCGTCCAGGGACATGGAGACTACCCGGAAGAGAGGATTATCGAGAATCCGAAAATTCTGGTGGAAGGGATTGCGGATGAGGGAACGAAGAATAAATGGGAGTATTACGTCAATCAGGTCTATGAGATGGATCAGTTTGCCGGAAATCTGGTGAAGGCTATGGAAGAGCGGGGAGAGCCTACGGTGGTTGTGTTCTATGGCGACCATCTGCCGACAATGGGACTGAAGGCGGAGGACTTAAAGGGGCGTTATCTCTATAATACGAATTACGTGATTTGGGATAATATCGGGCTTCCTAAGGAGGACAGGAATATTCCTTCTTACCAGATTATGGCGGATGTGCTGGGGCGGTTGGATATCCATTCCGGCACGGTGTTCAATTATCATCAGGAGCGGCGCAAGACGAAGAATTACCTGGCGGATTTGGAGATTTTACAGTATGATATCCTCTATGGGGAGCAGTATGTGTATGACGGAAAGCCTCCGATTACCGAGGGGCATATGGTAATGGGCGTACGGGACGTGACGCTTCAGAATGTGATCCCCCATCTGGGGGATGGGTACAGCCTTTATGGGGAGAATTTTACCAAGTCCAGCAAGGTATTCGTCAATGGGGAGAAGCAAAAGAGTACGTTTTTGAATAATACACGGATTGATTTGCCGGAGACGGAGCTTTCGGAAGGAGATGAGATTGTGGTCATCCAGATGGGGTCGAGCAATACGGTGTTCCGGAAATCGGATGTGTATCTGTATCAGGACGGGGAGCTTGCGGTTCAGGAAGGGACGGCGACGGATAAGGATAGGTCTTGGGTGGATCAGTTAGAAGAGGGAGAGTAAGAATGACATATCGGGAGGCAGTCAGATATATAGAGAAGATTCCTAAGTTCACGAAGAAGCACAGTCTGGAGCATACGAAGGAGTTTTTGAGGAGGCTTGGGAATCCTGCTTTAGACAGGAAGATTGTCCATGTGGCGGGAACCAATGGTAAGGGGTCTGTCTGTGCATACTTACAGGCGATTTTGATGGCGGAGGAGAAGAGGGTAGGATTTTTTACTTCTCCCCATCTTGTGTCTGTAAATGAGCGGATACGGGTGAATCATGTCCCGGTTGATGATGCAAGGTTTACTGAGGTCTTTCATGAAGTGCGAAAGGCTGCGGAGGAGATGGAACGAGAGGGATGGGGACATCCTTCTTATTTTGAGTTTTTGTTCGGTATGGGGATGAAGGCGTTCGCGGGGACGGATGTGGAGTATATTGTGCTGGAGACAGGCCTTGGCGGGAGGCTGGATGCAACAAACTCGGTGGAACGTCCGCTTCTTACGGTGATTACGTCCATAAGCCTTGACCATACGAAGATCCTGGGGGATACGATTGAGCAGATTGCCGCGGAGAAGGCGGGAATTATTAAGCGTGGGATTCCGGTGTTCTTTGACGGGAGCTGCCCGGCGGCTTCTGAGGTGATTCGCAGAATTGCATTTGAAAAAGGTGCGCCCTGTAGAGAAATATCGAATCATGCGTACGAAATTCAAGAAGTTACCAGAAAATATATTGCATTTTCCCGGGTGAATGCGTATGATAAAGATGTTATGATACATGTGCCGATGTGTGGGT
>CATLIP010000167.1 GCA_949957035.1 uncultured Lachnospiraceae bacterium | reverse complement strand
AGTTGGTGAGCGCAGGGACCAAGGTGGAGAAGAAGGTGGAAGAATTGCCGGTGAAGAATGTATACCAGCAGGCGAAGCAGGCCTTTCAGACCAAGCTGTATGCAGCTCAGAAACCGGCAAGACAGTTTGGCACGCCCGCTGGCGGGAAACTTGCGTATGAGGTGGGGGATAAGGTGCTTCACATGAAATTCGGGGAAGGGACTGTTAAGGCAATCGTGGAAGGCGGCAGGGATTACGAGGTGACGGTGGATTTTGACGAACGCGGCACGAAGAAAATGTTTGCGGCTTTTGCGAAACTTCAGAAAATATAGTGTATTTTTTTAAAAGATTTCCAGAAATGTGTAGTAATCTTAAAAATATAGTGTTATAATATCAGTAATATTTGAATTGCTGGGAAAAGCATATGGAAAGGATGTGGGAGCATGAGTAAAGTCGAGGAGCTGATTGCAGCATCAAGATTGAGCGAGCTGATGAATAAGAAGGAAGAAGACAAGACTAGCAAGACACTTTTGTGGGTGCTTGCAATCATGGGCGCAGTTGCAGGGATTGCAGCAATCGCTTATGCGGTATATTGTTTTTTTACACCCGATTATCTCGAAGACTTCGAAGAAGATTTTGAGGACGATTTTGATGATGATTTCTTCAATGAAGATGATCAGGTATAAGAGAATATGTCGTGGAATGTACGATAGAGGAAGCAGGTTGGAGGCCTATCAAGTGAAGAAAAAGGCATCTTGCCTGCTTTTTTCGTGAAGGTTCATAGTTAGAGATACGCGTTTATGTTTTGGAAACAGTAATTTGGGGATAGTGTTTTCAGGCGATGGCATGTTTTAAGGCGGAGATAAAAGGAGAATGGGATGGATGAACAATGTTATGCATTATTGATTGACGCAGACAATGTGTCTGCAAAATATATTAAGCCAATACTTACTGAATTATCAAAGTATGGGGTAATCACTTATAAGAGAATCTATGGGGATTGGACCAACACACAGCATTCGAGCTGGAAGGACGAGCTTTTGACCAATTCTATTATGCCGATTCAGCAGTTTAGTTATACGCAGGGGAAGAATGCTACGGATTCGGCGATGATTATTGACGCCATGGATATTTTATATACGAACGATGTGGATGGATTCTGTATTGTGTCCAGCGACAGCGATTTTACCCGTCTGGTGACCCGGATTCGGGAGAGTGCGAAGATGGTAATCGGAATGGGAGAGAACAAGACGCCGGAGCCATTCCGCAAGGCCTGTGATAAGTTTACCATTTTGGAGAATCTTCTGTCTGAGCAGGAGCCTGGCAGTCCGAAGACGGAGGAGCCTCATGACAGTCTGAGCAAGGAGAAGATTGAGGATGCTATTATTAAAATGATTATTGAGAATCAGGATGATAATAAGGTAACCGGGCTGGGAGAGGTAGGAAGCCGGCTGGTGAGCCTGTATCCGGATTTTGACGTTCGAAGCTACGGGTATAATATGCTTTCAAAGTTTTTGGAAGAATTTTCTCGCATTCAGTTAATCAAGCATGGGAATCTGGTGTCGGTCGCACTGAAGGAAGACTGGGGAATGAAGGAGGATATTGACCGATATGTGGTCTATCTGGTAAAGAAGGCGGGACGGAACGGAATTGAGCTTAGTACGCTTGGCAACAGGGTGTATGAGGAATATGCGGATTTTAAAATTAGTGATTACGGATATGCGCAGTTTAATCAGTATGTCAAGAGTATCGACCGTATTGAGGTGGAGCAGGACGGGACGATTCTGAAGGCAAAGTATAAGAAGGGATTTTAGCGCCGGAGATATAAACGAAAGAAAGAGGAGTAGAGATTATGAAAAAGGGTCAGGTATATGAAGGTGTGATAGACAGTGTGGAATTTCCGAATCATGGGAAGATTATTCTGCCGGGGGAGGACAGAGCGGTCACTGTGAAGAACGGAGTTTTGGGGCAGAAGGTACGCTTCATGGTCAATAAGGTTCGGAAAGGGAAGGCTGAGGGACGTATTTTGGAGGTGATTGAGCCTTCGGATATGGAGATTGAGTCTCCCTGTCCCCATTTTGGACAATGTGGGGGATGTACTTACCAGAATCTTCCTTATGACGAGCAGCTTAGGCTAAAAGAAACGCAGCTGAAGGGGATGATGGATGGAGCTGTGGAGGGTGAATATATCTGGGAGGGTGTAAAGCCAAGCCCTTTAAAGCAGGGATACCGCAATAAGATGGAATTTTCCTTTGGGGATGAATATAAGGACGGACCTCTTGCGCTGGGAATGCATAAGAGGGGGAGTTTCCATGATATCGTTAGTGTTCCGGAATGTCAGATAGTGGATGAGGATTGTAGAAGGGCGCTTGTGTGTACGCTGGAGTATGCGAGGGAGACGGGACTGCCATATTATCACAGGATGCGGCATGAGGGATTTTTTCGACATTTGCTGGTGCGTAAGGCCGTAAAGACAGGGGAGATTCTCATTGACCTTGTGACAACCGGGGAGTTTGATTTTGAGAAGGATTTTGGAGGGCAGGAGTGGGTAAGACGGATGCTTGCCCTTCCTTTTATGGGGAAGGTTGCCGGGATTCTGCATACAAGGAATGACAGTGTGGCGGATGTTGTCCGGGATGAGGGGACGGAGGTTCTCTACGGGCAGGATTTTTTTTATGAAGAGCTGTTGGGGCTTCGGTTTAAGATTACGCCGTTTTCTTTTTTTCAGACTAATTCTCTTGGGGCGGAGGTCTTGTATGAGACGGTGAGAGAGTATATTGGAGAGACGAAGGATAAGGTGATTTTTGACTTGTACAGCGGGACGGGGACCATTGCGCAGGTGCTTGCTCCGGTTGCCGGGAAGGTGACGGGGGTGGAGATTGTCCCGGAAGCTGTCCGGGCGGCGAAGGAGAATGCCGAGGGGAATGGGCTTTCTAATTGTACATTCTGGACGGGGGATGTGTTGAAGGTGATTGATGAATTGGGGGAGACGCCGGATTTGATTGTGCTGGACCCGCCGAGGGATGGGGTGCATCCTAAAGCGCTTCGGAGGATTACGGATTTCGGGGTGGAGAGGATGGTTTATATTGCATGTAAGCCAACCAGTCTGGTGCGGGATTTGGAGATGCTGCAGGGGAGAGGGTATCGGGTGGAGAGGATTAGAGGGATTGATTTGTTTCCGGGGACTTATCATGTGGAGACGGTTGTCAAATTATCCCTCAAAAAAGATACACCTAGAATTGAGGTAACGATGGAACCTGATGCAGAGAGTAATTACACGCCAGCGGAAAAAGCCACTTATGGGAAGATTAAGGAATATGTGAAAGAAAAGCATGGTTTAAACGTATCCAGTCTCTACATTGCACAGATAAAAGACAAGTGCGGGCTTGATAAGAGGGGAAATTATAATCTTCCAAAGAGTGAGGATGCAAAAGTACCGAAGTGTACCCCTGAAAAAGAAGCGGCTATTATGGGTGCATTCAGGCACTTTGGGATGATATAGGATATTGTGTACAAACGAACAGACACCCTATCAGGACGATATGTTTTGATAGGGCGTTTTTAATATTTATCACTCTGATGTATGGTTACTGTTCTGGTGCATAGAATACCAGATATTCCAAGCCGTCTTCTGCATTTAGCCTATGGATGGCATAATCAACAATATAAAACTCTATCGTATTTTCTTTGATAGGAAATATTTCTTTCGTCTGGTAATCAATAAATGCTGCATCATATTTATTTTCCTGCTCAATCTGTTGACAGCAGTCGGCGCATAGGAACCGTGCCATTTCCTTTGGGTGTGGTCTGCTTCCGTCTCTGGTGGAGATTGTAACATCTGCTATTCGGCGGTCTATATTGGAAGCAATGGATATGATGCTACCGTCTTCCCCGCTGGCATTCGTAGTATGGGAAGAACCAGACATAGACAAATTGGGTTCCTCGTTGCAGATTCTTAACGTACTGATGGTGAAATCGTTGAAGTTCAATATTCCTACACCGTTTACTTTGTTGTATAGAGTTAAGATAGAGTTCTCTGCTTTTCCGCATAGGGAACATTCTTCCTGCGGGCGGTAATCAGCTTTGTTCAGTGCCAGTGTTGCCGAGCCAATGCTGATTGCTACTAATATCGTTGCTATCATCCATGTCATTTTTTTCATATCTACGCTCCTTTTCTTGATGATGATTGGGTTATACGGCACATTATAAGGTCTATAGACCAGTTATGTAAAGACCTTATATTGGGTATGATTAGAGTATCCGTACAGGAGAATCATCATAGAGAGGGAGGAACTGGCATTGGTTCATGTCCGCATCAAAGAATTGTTGGAGGAACGAGGGCGCACTAAATATTGGCTGAACAAGCAGACTGACATTGATTATAAGAATCTGAGTAAGCTGATGGAAGATACGACAAGCTCTATCCATTTTGAGACTATGGAAAAGTTATGTGCTGTTCTGGAATGTACGCCGAATGAGCTGTTTGAAATCAGACCTACAGAAATAGAATAATCTTCCCGTGTGTGATAGCTGACGCATGGGGAGATTTTTCTTTTATTGGAGATACAGTTATAGCACCATAACTTGTAAGTTTTGACACCAATCACTACTCTACGGTTTTGTGGGGCTTTCAGTGGTGCCATATCTTATATTCAAAAGTAATAAGCAAAATATGGGTTTCATCAGAAGAAAGTTGTAATGACTTTCTTTTTTTGATGCCCTAAATTAAATTATGGAGGGAAAAATTATGATTTACGGTTATGCAAGAGTAAGCACCAAGACACAGGCAAAGGACGGAAATAGTCTGGAAGCACAGGAGAATGCATTGAGGGAAGCAGGCGCAACAAAGATTTATGCAGATGCCTTTACAGGAACAAAGTCACACCGCCCAGAATTGGATAAGCTGTTGGCAGTCATGCAGTCAGATGATACATTGAAAGTCACAAAGCTGGATAGAATCGCCCGTAGTGCCACACAGGGCATTGAGTTGATTCAGTCATTGCTTGATAAGGGTATTACTGTCCATGTGCTGAATATGGGCGTGATGGATAATACCCCGACTGGTAAGCTGGTTCGGAATGTCATGCTGGCATTTGCAGAGTTTGAGCGTGATATGATTGTGGAACGTACAGCAGAGGGGAAAGCCATAGCGAAACAGAATCCAGACTTTAAGGAGGGCAGACCGCCGAAGTACAGCAGGACGCAGTTGAATCATGCTATGGAGCTTTTGGAGAAGTATTCCTATAAACAGGTTGAGGATATGACAGGTATCAGCAAAAGTACGTTGCTAAGGGCTAAAAGGAAGATGGAACCGCTAGCATAGAGAGAAAATTTGCATATATAATTTGGTGGCGTAGTATAGGGCAAAATCTTGTAAAATTTTCTGGGCGTACCCAGAGCTTTATCTTTAAAAGAGATAAAAGATGTATACCCCACCCTCTTCCATAGGCATTGATTTTATCATAAGGACAGCCAGAGCGTGAAACTTTCTATGCCCTGGCTATCTGTTCTTGTGTGCTTTGATTTTGGTAAATTCTATGATTTCCTTTTTATCATCCTCGGAGATTTTCTCAAAGTAATACAATAATTCCTTTTCCAGATTACTAAAATACTG
>CATLIP010000166.1 GCA_949957035.1 uncultured Lachnospiraceae bacterium | reverse complement strand
GGATGTGTGAGATTACAGACCAGGCAAAAAGGCAGCTCAAGGACCTTGGGCTTGACCAGTGGCAGCAAGGGTATCCAAGCAGAGAGGTATGGCTTACGGATATTCAGGAAGGCTGCACCTATCTGGCAGTGGAGGAGGGCGAGATTCTGGGAATGTTTGCATTTCAGAATACGCCAGATCCATCCTATGACGTGATAGACGGAAGATGGCTGACCGACGGTGCATATGCCTCGATGCACAGGGTATGTGTTGCCGACGGATGTAAAGGAAAGGGGATTGCGGGCAGGATGTTCGCATACGGCTTTGAACTGGCAAGGATGGCGGGTTTTGAGGCAGTCAGGATTGACACCCATCCGGGAAACCTTCCCATGCAGAAGGCGTTAGGAAAAGCGGGTTTTGAGGCTTGCGGCGAAATCCGGCTTGCGGGCGGGTGTGAAGACGGCGCGCTTCGCATCGGATTCGAGAAGAAATTGTAATTCTATGCTTTGAAGAATGAATTTACAAAGAGTTATGAAGAAAGTTTTATGAAGAAAGGCATGTAAGGCTTGCTGACATTCCATTACTTGGTATATAATAGGTTGGAATGTAAGCAAGTCTTAATTGATTTTAAGGAGGAAATTATGTCATTGACCGATTATGCGAAAGCATATAAGCTTGGAAAGAAAAATTACCAGTCGCGGATGCTCCATGGGCAGCTGCCTACACTGGAAGTATTAGACGATATTATCCCTACCAAGGGTACGTTTTCAGAAGTACCTTTAGGGCTGGTCCAGATTCCAATCGACCAGATTGTGGGAACCAAGACCGGCGGGAGGAGCAATGCATTTGCGGCAAACTTCATGCCAATCCTAAAGGAGACGTCTGAATTTGCCATGAAATGGGCGAAGCTTAGCAGCAGCCACGAGAAGGAAGGAATCCGTGAGCCGATAAAGGCGTATGAATACATGAACAAGTTCTACGTTTTGGAGGGGAATAAACGTGTCAGCGTCATGAAATACTATGGTGTGGTGTCAGTGCCCGGCACCGTGACCCGGATCGTGCCGAAGAGGACCAACGATAAAGAGAATCGGATTTATTTTGAATTCCTGGATTTTTATGAGCTGACAAAGATTAATTATATCTGGTTTTCCGAGGAGGGAAGTTTCAAGAAACTCATCGAAGCAGTGGGGAAAGGACCGGATGAGGAGTGGGACGATGACGAGAGGCTTGAGTTCAGCTCTATTTACCGGAGATTTATGGCAGAATATACCGCGCAGGACAAGGGGAAACTTGAGGTGACGGTAGGGGATGCGTTCCTTGCGTTTATTCAGCTGTACGGTTATAAAGAGATTGACGATATGACTACCAAGGAGCTGAAAGAACTGGTGGAGAAGTCCTGGGAGGAGTTCTCTCTTCTTGAGGAGGACGAGGACGTGGATTTGAAAATGAATCCCAACACGGAGAAGAAGTCGCTTTTGAGCCTTCTCCTGCCCTTTGGCCTTTCAAGGCTCAAGGTGGCGTTTATCTATGAGAAGACGCCGGGTTCGTCAGCGTGGACTTACGCCCATGAGCTTGGACGCCTCCATCTGGAACAGACCTTCCCGGAGGAAGTCACCACGGTTTATTACGAGAATGTCACGCTGGACAATGTGGAGGAGCGTATCGAAGAGGCGATTGCAGACGGGTGCGACATTATATTTACCACCACGCCCTCCTTTGTACAGGCAAGCGTGAAGGCGGCGATTGCTCATCCGGATGTGCGTATCCTGAACTGTTCGGTCAATACTTCCCACCGATATATCCGTACTTACTATGCCCGTATGCATGAAGCAAAATTCCTGATGGGAGCGATTGCGGGCGCCATGGCAGACCATAACCGGATGGCGTATATTGCGGATTATCCGATTTACGGTTCCATTGCGAATATCAATGCATTTGCGCTGGGGGCGAAGATGATTAACCCAAGGGCGCAGGTCTTCCTGGAATGGACGGCAAAGAAGGATACGGATGTGATGGAAAATGTGCTCAAGATGGAGGTGGACTGTATTTCCGGTAAGGATATGGTAATCCCGGAGGAAGGTTCCAGATTTTTCGGGATCTATCACCTAGAGGGGGAGATTGCCAGGAATCTTGCCATGCCCATTTGGCACTGGGGGAAATTTTATGAACAGATGATCCGGGCTGTCATGGACGGCACATGGAAATATGACGACGACCCGACCTCGAAGAAGGCGATCAATTATTGGTGGGGAATGTCTGCGGGCGTGGTGGATGTGGTATGTTCTCAGAATCTTCCGATTGGGACGAAACGGCTGATCGAGGTGCTGCGGGAGACGATTAGCTCTGGGCAGTTCAATCCGTTTTCTGGCGTCCTGTACTCCCAGGAGGGAATCGTGCAGGACGATCCGTCGAAGGAACTGTCGCCGGAGGAGATTGTCACCATGGACTGGCTGGCGGAAAATGTGATTGGAAGCATCCCGAAAGAGGAAGAGTTGAAGGAACAGTCCAAACCTGTTGTCTCACAGCAGGGAATCGAGAATAAGAAGGGTTAGAATGGTTATATGAAGATACTTGCGATTGCGGACGAAGAGTCTGCCTATCTATGGGATTATTTTGAGAAGAGTAAACTTGCGGGAATCGATTTGATTATTTCCTGCGGCGACCTTGACCCGAGATATCTTTCTTTCCTGGCGACTTTTACGTCCGTGCCGATCCTGTATGTACACGGGAACCACGATGAGAAATACCAGCAGATTCCTCCGGACGGGTGCATTTGCATTGATGATAAGATTTATGTCCATCAGGGGGTGCGTATCCTTGGGCTTGGAGGGTCTATGCGATACCGCCCCGGGGAATTTCAGTATACGGAGTGGCAGATGAAGAACCGGGTGCGGAAGCTGTGGTTTCAGTTGTTCAGGCATAGGGGGTTCGATATTCTGGTGACTCATGCGCCGGCGTACCAGCTCAATGATGGGATGGATCTGCCCCATCAGGGGTTTCAGGTGTTCCGGACGCTTCTTGAGAAATATAAGCCGAAATTTTTTCTCCATGGGCATGTGCATATGTCCTATGGCAGGAAGCATAAACGGTATGACGTATATCAGGAGACTCACGTTATCAATGCATTTGAGCGGTGTGAGATTGATTATGAAGATTTTTCCCCGGAAAATATCAGGTGACGAAAGGGTAAGTGAGAAATGCAGACAGATTATAAGAGTAAGGGGCTTAACCTCTTGAAAAAAGGACAGAAGGGGATTATCCATGCGGTGTTCAGCCGGTTCGGGCTTATGCTGATTCTGCTGGTAGTCCAGTTTTTGATGTTGTTCAGTATCTTCCAGTGGTTTGAGGAATTTTTGCCCCATATTTTAGGTGGTACGGCCTTGTTTACCGTAGTGATGGTCATTTATCTGCTGAACAGCAGAATCAATCCGACAGCGAAGATTACGTGGCTGATTGCCATTATGCTTGTGCCGGTGTTCGGGGTGCTTTTATTTGCGTATACCCAGAGTGATATCGGGCATCGTGCTTTGAAAGCACGCATGAACCAGATTATTGCGGGTACGAAGGAGAGCGTGCCGCAGTCTGAGATCGTGATGGGGCGTCTGAAAGAGGAGAATCCGGGCGTTGCGCTGCTGGCGCGTTATATACAGCGCAGCGGATGCCATCCGGTATACGGGCATACTGCCGTTACCTATTTCCCTCTTGGGGAGAAAAAGTTTGAGGAAATGCTTCGGCAGCTTGAGGCGGCGAAACATTTTATCTTTATGGAGTATTTTATTGTGGATGAGGGGCTGATGTGGGGCAGGATTCTTGAAATCCTTGCCAGAAAGGCTTCGGAAGGCGTGGATGTGCGTGTGATGTACGACGGTTCCTGTGAGTTTGCGCTGCTGCCCCGGGACTACCCGAAACGCCTGCGTTCGCTTGGGATCAAGTGTAAGACTTTCGCGCCTGTGACGCCTTTCGTCTCCACCCATTATAATTACCGCGACCACAGGAAGATCCTGGTCATTGACGGGCATACGGCTTTTAACGGAGGGGTGAACCTTGCGGATGAGTATATTAACGAGCGGGTGAAGTTCGGCCATTGGAAGGATACTGCCGTTATGCTGAAAGGGGAAGCAGTCAAGAGCTTCACGGTGATGTTCCTGCAGATGTGGGGGATTCTGGAAGAGAAGGAAGAGTATGAGCATTTCCTGTCGTTTCCGGCATTGCCTGTGGAGACGGCGAAGGGGTATGTGATTCCTTACGGCGACTGTCCCCTTGATGAGGACAAGCTGGGAGAGCGGGTGTATATGGATATCCTGAACCGTTCTCTGGAATACGTACATATTATGTCGCCGTACCTGATTTTGGACGGGGAGATGGAGACCGCGCTGAAATTCGCCGCCGAGAGGGGCGTGGATGTGAAGCTGATACTGCCGGGGATTCCGGATAAGGCGGTGCCTTATGCATTGGCGAAGACCCATTATGCTTCGCTGATTGAGTCGGGGGTGAAGATCTATGAGTACACGCCGGGGTTCGTCCATGCGAAGGTGTTCGTCAGCGATTCAAGGGAGGCTGTTGTGGGGACGATTAATCTGGATTACCGGAGCCTGTACCATCATTTCGAGTGTGCGACTTACCTTTATGGAGTGGACTGTATTGAGGAGATTGAAGCAGATTATCAGGATACCCTTGGAAAATGCAGGAGGGTCACAATGGATATGGTGCGTAAGGAGAGGTGGACTGTGAAGCTTACGGGGCGGCTTGCGAAGGTTGCGGCTCCGTTGATGTAGTATGGTATTTTAATGTAAAAAACGAAGGAACATTCCTGCAGGGTGGAGGTATTGCAGGAATGTTCCTTCGTTTGGCTGTGATGTCAGTATCGAATCGGTTACTGGTATTACAGCTTTTTTATATCTGAATGGATTAAAAATCTGTTGGAATAAAGTGGATGTTCTGAGATTTTCGCAGAGTATTCTACTCTAAGAAATTTTTTCAAATAGCATATCTATTATAACCATGTCAGTTAGATATTTCAATACCTAAATTGAGTTTAGGGGATTTTGTCAGCATTTCCCATGTGTATGAGATGGGGCAGAGGGAAATATGTTAAAAAAATTCAATCTATTATTGTATAATCCGTATTATTATCTGTTATTTTTGCAAATTTTCTTAAAATAATCCCGAGAAATAATTTAAATTTTTTCGCAGAGTAGAATACTCTGCGAAGGGAGTGAGCGTTATCTGGTATTTACTCCATTGTCAAGAAAAAGATGAATGGAATACTCTGAATAATTGCAGCCGGAGTCTGCTCCAAACAGGTATAAAAGATGCATTTATCCTTACTTATGACAGAATGCGCAGATTTCAGGGAGAGTGGCACATGGAGAGCCGGATAATGTTTCCGGCGTGTATATTTTTGGAAAGTAATGACAAAAAGAAGCTTGCTGAGGACTTGAGACGGTCTGGGAGTATGGCAGAGCTGATTAAGAAGTATGGACCAATTCTTCCTGTAAAAAAGAGTGTGGAAATATTTCTCAAATCTCTGTGTGGAGAGGCGCATCATCTTAGTATGTCGAAAGGTGTGATTCGGGATGGGGTTACACAGATTACAGAAGGACCCCTACGGGGACTG
>CATLIP010000165.1 GCA_949957035.1 uncultured Lachnospiraceae bacterium | reverse complement strand
GACCCGGGTGAAACTCACCCCCGCCCGCTCCAGCTGAACCAGAGGGCGCATTACCGCGTTGTGCTCCATGGACGAGGTGATCACATGGTCTCCCGGAGCAAGCAGGCCCCGGATCGCTATATTCAGGCTCTCCGTCGAATTACACGTGAGGACCACCTGCCTTGGATCTGTACCGTTTACCATCCGGCAGATCTTCTCCCGGGTATCATAAATGATACGGGATGCGCTTAAAGAAGCATCATTCACGCCTCTTCCTGCATTGCCCATCGAGCCCATTGCCGCCGCCACCGCCTCAATCACTTCCTGCGGCTTATGCATCGTAGTCGCCGCATTATCCAGATAAATCATTTCCTTATCCATCCTTTCCACCAGCAAAAAAATCTCCGGAAACAAGTAATTCCGAAGACTGTTTCTTTCTATAGTATATTCCCATTTTCCCATTTCGTCTAATCGAAATCTTTTATATAAACCATTATTTATAGATTTTTTAAATAAATAGCATTTATTCCGACGGGAAAATGAATAGACTTTGTTCTCCGATTATGTTATACTAGAATCGTTATAACAATACGTTGTGTTTCATAATCCAGGAGGTGGGCATATGCCAAGTAATGGCGAAATTATAGAAAGAAATATAAATGCTTTTCAAAGGGTACAGGCTCATATGATGATTGCAAGGAAAGAAAATGCTACAGAGACATACGAAAGCCTGAAAAAAGATTATCGCTCATTGAAGGCAGTTCTAACTTCTCTGGGTGTAAATCTTACAGATATTGATGAAATCAAGGAATAACTATGGGAGGGGATATGACGCATCCCCTCCCATCTGTTATCAATCCTTCTACTTCTTCACCTGATAAACTTCCCTTACCACCTTGATGAACCGTTCCGCCGACCCCGACAGTTGGTAATTCTTATTATACACCAGATTAATATCTCTCCCATCGTCTGATTTCGGAATCGGAAAAGCAAGCACATACCCATCCCGCGTCTCATCCTTGGTGGCAAGGCGGGACAATACCGATACTCCCATTCCCTGCCGCACAGACTTCTTAATCGTCTCCTGATTCTCAATACTGGCAATGATATCCAGTTCGGAAGGGTTCACCCCCGCCCGCTTCAACTGCTTCTTCGCTTCCTTACGCGTACCGGAGCCTTCCTCCCGCATAATCACATGTTCCTTTAGAATCCACCGGATATCCTCCGGCGACTCCTCTTTCAGTTTCCGGTACTTCTCCGTATTGGGCGTAATGATCACCAGTTCATCCTTGTAGAAAGGAATATATTTACAATGCTTCTTTTCAAGCACCGTACCCGTGAACCCCACATCCGCCATGTGTTCCACAATCTGAGTCACAACCTTCGTACTGTCCGTCTCAATAATCTTAATCTGCTCTTCCGGATACCGCTCATTAAAACGAATCAGTACCTTAGGCAGAAGATACTGCGCAGGTATGGTAGACGCCGCAATCGTAATACAGTGCTTCTCCCCGGCATCCTTCCCGCCGAAACGCTCCTCAATCTTCTTCTCCAAATCTACAATCTGCCTGGCATATTTATATAAATCTTTCCCGTCGTCCGATAAGCCGACCTCCTTCGTATTCCTTACAAACAGCCTTACGCTCAGCTCCTTCTCCAAAGAAGCAATATGCGCGCTGATGGTAGGCTGCGTCAGAAACAGCTCCTTTGCTGCCTTTGAAAAACTACCGCCTTCCGCCACCTGGACGAAGGCTTCTAATTGTTTCAAATTCATTAGTACGCAATCCTTTCGCTCTCTGCCCCCGTCTTCTTAGTTACTTTAATACTATCCATGTACTCAAGTATCGGTTTAGCACTCTTTCTGCTAGTCTCAAACAAATCCCGGACCTGTGCAATCGTAATCAGAGGATCCTCTCTAAGCTTCTCTTTGATTACTTCCTTCGCACGCTCCATATATTCCTTCAGCGTATACATATCATCCGTGACCTTCACGATTTTCTGCTCTTCCAGAAGGATATTGAGGATATCATCCCCAATCATCCTGTCAACGCCCTTGAAATCAATCTCCGAGTAACGGGCAAAATCATACTTCGCTTTTCCAAACGTATCCAGAAGAATCCCTGACACCTTGTCATAGGTGCCGTCCTTTTTCACCTCATACTCCGGCGTACACAAAAACTCGTCTACACGCCTCAGGCAGCCATCGTCAATCAACATTTCCAGTATCTTATCGAAAACATTCGCCTTGATTTTCTGGAAATGGGTCGCCTGAACCTCCGCCTTCTTCATGCCATACCGATACGGAAACCTCTCTTCATAAGCCTTGAGCGCATCCTGAATGGTCTGTCTTGCTTTGCGCCTGCTGTCACTATGCCACACATAAATATCTTTGCGCATAGGGAATACACAGACCAGTCCTTGCGACTCTAACTGCTCCACATCCTCCTTCACTTCTTCCAGAGACAAAGCGGTAAGCTTCGCAAGCTCCGCAACCGTAATCAGGGTATCCCCATGCCCCTTCACATGCAGCTCAATCACGTCTGCCGTGGAGCCGGACTCCTTCCGCTTTAGCTCTTCAATAACATCCTGCTGGAACCGCCGCTTTACTCTTGGATTGGGCTCTAACACCTCTCCTCCTCCAATCGTTTCCATAGGCGAATAGAAACGCACGACAAATTTATCGCCGCGCCTTACCGCCACCTCTTCTTCCAGCCTAAGCTGCACAAACCCGCTCTCTCCCGGTCCGATTTCCTCCCTGTCAAGCAGGACGGCACGGCACAGCACCTCGCTGGTTCCTGTAAAAAAATGCAGCCGCATATGGTTCGTCAAAATCCTTACGGAAGAATCCAGGATTCTCAGCTTCACATCCAGCAAATCCGTATTCTTCATACTGTTCTTAGGAGCCAGCACACAGCCTCTCTTAATCTCCTTCTTCTTCACATTGGACAGATTGATTGCCACACGCTGTCCGGCATAGCACGCCTCCTTGTCCTGTCCATGCACCTGAATACTGCGAATCTTACACTCCTTGCCCACCGGATACATCTCCAGCGTATCTTCTTTGGTAATTGTCCCGGATACCAGCGTCCCGGTAATAATCGTCCCGAAACCCGACAGTGTAAAGGCACGGTCTACCGGCAGCCTGGGAATCGTCTGGATATCCTTCGCCACCACCTCGTCGCAGGTCATACGCTCAATCAATCCAATCAATCCCTCAAGGCCCTCGCCCGTCGCCGCCGACACCTTGACCACCGGAGCATCCGCAAGGAACGTTCCCTCTAACTCTTCCTTTACCTCTTCCTCAACAAGTTCCAGCCACTCTTCATCCACAAGGTCGCATTTATTTAAAACAATAATACTCTTCTCAATTCCCAGCAGGTTCAGGATATCCACATGTTCCTTCGTCTGGGGCATGATACCCTCGTCTGCCGCAATCACCAGCAGCACCAAATCCATGCCCACCACTCCGGCGACCATATTATTGATGAACCGCTCATGCCCGGGGACGTCGATGATACCCACACGGTCGCCGCCCGGAAGGTCGAAATAAGTAAATCCAAGGTCAATGGTGATTCCCCGTCTCTGCTCTTCCTCCCACCGGTCTGTATTCCTCCCCGTCAGAGCCTTTATAAGCGTCGTCTTCCCATGGTCGATATGACCTGCCGTACCAACGATTATATTCTTCATATCTCAACTCTCTCCTGCTTTCCCATTTATTATCCGCCAGAAAATAATCCTGTCTGTCACCGTCCTGCAATCAGGCTGATTTCCTCCAACACGTCCAACTCCTTAAACTGGTCTGCAAGCACCTTGAAAAACCGCCGCTCAATCGTCCTCACATCCAGGAGCACCGTATCATTGACCGTCCTTGGAATCACCGGAACCGGCAGATGCCGCATACGCTCCTCAAGCTCCGCAACGCTAATCTTCTTCGGGTGGATTGCCACAGCCATGCTGGGAATCCGCTCAAGGGGAAGGGATCCGCCGCCAATCTGCGACTCGCAAGGCACGCACGTAATCTTTGCAGGCAGCTCTTTATCCGTCAATATCTTACACAAATCCTCGGCTTCCCATTTTACATCCTCCAATGGGCATGTAATCATCCTGAGAACCGGGATGTTCTTGATTGCTTTTTCCTCGGATAAATATTCTTGCAGCACCATCTCAAGAGCCGCCGCCGTGAACTTGTCAATCCTAAGCGCCCTTGTGAGCTGGTTCTTCTTCATCATGTCAATATATTTTTTCCGTCCTATAATGATTCCCGCCTGAGGGCCGCCTAACAGCTTGTCGCCGCTGAAACACACCACATCCGCGCCCTTCTTAATAGAATCCTGAACGGTCGGCTCATATGTAATGCCATATTTGCTCAAGTCAATCAACACGCCGCTTCCCAAATCTTCGATGACCGGAATCTCATGCTCCTTCGCAATGGGAATCAGCTCGTCGATTCCCACACTCTCCGTAAAGCCCACAATCCGATAATTACTGGTGTGGACTTTCAGCAGGGCTTTCGTCTCCTCTGTAATTGCATTCTCATAATCATCAAAATGAGTCTTATTGGTCGTGCCGACTTCCACAAGCGTGGCGCCGCTTTGCTCCATCACGTCCGGAATCCGGAACTTGCCGCCAATCTCCACCAGCTCCCCCCGGGAAACCACCACTTCTCCGCCCTTCGCAAGAGAACTCAAAATTAACATGACTGCCGCAGCGTTATTATTTACCGCCATGGCCGCCTCAGCTCCCGTAATCTTGCACAACAGCTTCTCAAAATGGGAGTAACGCTCTCCACGGCGTCCCGCCTCTAAATTGTATTCCAAGTTGGAATATCCCGTCGCAATTGCCGACAGACGCCGCATATGCTCCAGTCCAATGGGCGCCCGTCCAAGGTTCGTGTGGAGAATCGTCCCGGTGCCGTTGATTACCATACACATATTGGGCGTGTGCATGGCTGCAACCGTCATCTCAATATGTGCAAGCAACAGCTCAATCTGTGCCTTCGCTGCATCTTCCTCCTCACATTGCCCGATGAATTCCCTTAACTTGTCCATCTCCATATGGATAGCTTCCATTACCGTGTCCCTGCTGTAATGGGCAATCAAATCCTGAATTGTTTCATTTTCCAGCAGTACATCCACCTTGGGAATACTGCGGTATAGTTTATTCTTATTCATATCTCTCATTCCCTGACTCTTTTCTTTTCCATTCTGCCGCTGTATACCCGCCCTTAAACGCATCAGAACAGACGGATTAATTTATCGCTTTTCTCAGCTACCTTTCCAATAATCGAGACTGCCGTATCCATCCCCGCCTTCTCAAAATCTCTGAGCATCTCCTGCACATACTCCGGCGAAACACTGATCAATAATCCTCCCGAAGTCTGGGGGTCATAGAGCAGGTCAAGATAATGCTCTTCAACGGCTCCCGTCTCTACCTTTCCGATGGAATAGCCCCGGTTCTTGTAGGCTCCCGCCGGAACCAGCCCCATCTTCGCATAATCAATCGCATCCTCAAAATATGCAATATCCTTTACACGGATTTCAAATGTCACTTCACTGGCCGACGCCATCTCAACACAATGCCCGAGAAGCCCGAAGCCCGTAATATCCGTACATGCGGACACATCATACTTCTCCACCACCTGCT
>CATLIP010000164.1 GCA_949957035.1 uncultured Lachnospiraceae bacterium | reverse complement strand
GATATACTGCCGGTAGGCGGCTTCTATGGGTTCTCTATAGTCTCCCTCCCCAAAGGATACCTCTGTAAGCTCTGTGGAAAATGTAGTGTGGCGGCAGTGGTCGGACCAATAGGTATCAAGAACACGAATCTCCGTCATAGTCGGGTCCCTGTCTTCCTCTTCTTTAAAATATTTCTGAATATGCAGGAAATCCTTGAAGGTCATTGCAAGTCCAAGGGAATCATACAGCTCCTTTAACCGGTCCTCCTCCATATCTTTGAATCCGTCAAAGGTCTTCACATCCTCTGGCTCATCAAACCTTACTACCAAAGTGTCCGGTTTCTCCATTCCTGTCTCTCTTGAGTCAACCGGATTGATACAGTGGGATTTAATCCTTTCAAATTCCTCCTCTGGAATAAGCCCGTCCTTTCCCTGGATTACATATGTAATCGCCGTCTTAATGAGCGGCTGCTCATCTTCTTTAATAAACTGTACGCACTGAACGGCAGAATCCGCCCGCTGATCAAACTGTCCCGGCAAAATCTCCACAGAGAATATCCGGCAAGCCTCCTCCACAGGAAACTCTTCCTGATACAACATATCCACCGGAGGTTCCGCAAAGACACCTCTGCAAGCCTTCTCAAACGTCTCATCCGAAATATTCTCCACATCGTATCGAATCAGGACACGCACATTCTCTACATCCCGGATACCAAGATAATTGCTAATCTCTTGCTGCAAATCCTGTGCCTGCACTCCAAAGCCTTCTTTTTTCTCCACATACACTCGTCTTACTTTGCCCATACCTTCTCCTCCATACCTGATTTTTGCTGCTGCTTTTCCATATATCGCCAGCCGTCCGGCTGACGACACCGTATACATCTATGTGCTACCTTATTGTACCATACTATTGCATAATATAAAATGTCATTTTTCTCTGTGCTTCACATATTTCGTCCAGATAAATAATATCGCGGCTAATGTAAGTACCATTGCAATAAATATCACACCAATTCTCGCTGCCATATCTGAAAAGAAACCTTCCGGAAGCATCCGAATCATATAATCTTCACTGGGATTGAACATCCAAAGGTCATTATCGAAAAAAATCTCATGGAAGATGGTAAAGCACCTCGTAAAATCCAGAGCAAACGCCGCGCCAAGCAGCACGCCAACAACGAGCAATACAAGGGAAGTCCGAATATATGCCTTAAAAAGCACGCATTTCAAATCCACTTTCATGCAAAAAAGCCCTGCAATCAGTAACACTGCAATGAGCCCGCACACATTCCGAATCTTAAGTCCTAAAAGAAACAGTTCACGTACTTCACCCATATGAAATCTGTCCTGCTCGTTGAAAAAATCCTGCGGCCTGCCCTCTATCTCCGTCACAATGGACAGCTCCTCTTCCCTTCCAATCAGATAATCCATCATATAATCCGTCACCTCCATGACGTCCTCAAGCTTCATGGACAATGCGTCTGTGACATGATATTTCTGATATTCTTTCTCATAAAATTTATAATCTGAATCTCCATAGATTGCCAGTTGAAAACTGGTCAGCAGCAATGTAAAAATGATCAGCAGCATCCCAAAGGATGCCGTAAAATCTGCCAAAAGCTGCTTTCCTGTTCCTTCCTTTTTCACCATTCCTGCCTAACTCCTCCTCCATCTCGTTCGATGCCTTCACTTTTATCCGGCTCACTTATGCCATGCCTCATACAATGAATTACCTGCTTCTCTCACAGGTCTCCCAGAACTCCTCCATCTGTCCCGCCACATTATCTGCCGAGCAGATTCCGTACTCCCGCCATTCCCTTGGAAAAGTCTCCTGATACCTCCCATCGCAAAATCTCTCATCCAACAGAAGAATCACCCCCTGGTCCTCGTCTGTGCGTATCACCCTTCCGGCAGACTGGAGAACCTTGTTCATCCCCGGGTAAAGGTAGGCGTAATCGAACCCCCGCTCTTTGCCGGCGTCAAAATAGGACTTTAAGAGCTCTCTCTCCCGGCACACCTGAGGTAATCCCGTACCGATAATCACAGCTCCGATTAACTGCTCCTGTGCAAGGTCAATCCCCTCTGAAAAGATTCCGCCCATCACACAGAACCCCATGAGACTGTTAACGCGCTCTTCTTTAAAATTCTCCAGAAAAATCTCCCTTGCCTCCTCCGTCATATGGCGGGACTGCATCACATACTCAATGTCCGCTTTCCCCTCATCCTCCCCAAGAAGGTCAAGAAATTCCTCATAAACCTCCTCCATGAATTGATAAGAAGGGAAAAAAGCCATATAATTTCCTGTCTTTGCCAGCGCCGCCCGGATGAGGTACCTTGCATATCTCCGATACATCTCCCTGCTTCGTAACGTATACTTCGTACTGACATCCACCCCGATAAGAAGCCGCCTCTTCTTCGGGTCGAAGGGAGATTCTGCATAGATTGCGTAATCCTCCTTCGATGTACTGAGAAGCTTCCTATAATAATGAATCGGCAGCAGGGTGGCGGAAAAGAACACCGTACTGTTTCCCTTATCCAGAGATTCCTTCAGGCAGTTTGCCGGATTCACACAGAACAGGCAGATTTTAAATCTTCCCGTATCCTCAAGCTCCGAGTAAATCATATAATTCTCATCCAGCTTATCATGGATGTTAATAAACATTCTCACCGTAAAGTACAGCTCCAATACCTCTTTGCGAATCTCTTCCTCCTTACACTCTTCTAAAAACCTCTCCATCTCTGTCATTAACGACATAAGCTTTAAATAGACATGAGAAACGCTGTTCAATACCTGACACCCCTCGCACTCCCGCTTCAGTGCAAGCAGCTGACGGTTGCATTCCTCAAGTCTTCCTGCCAGTTTTCCGTCCCTTAGCTTCACCAGCTTCTTTATCTTAAGGAAATCCTCCTTATAAATCTCGGCGCTGTACATCTTTCTTCCCCGCTCTACCAGATTATGCGCCTCGTCGATTAAAAACAGATACTCCCCTTTATTCCCCTCGCCAAAGAACCGTCTCAGATGTGCATTGGGGTCAAATACATAATTATAGTCGCAAATGACCGCATCCGCCCACTCTGATACGTCAAGGCTCATCTCATGAGGACACACCTTCCACTTCTTCGCCTGTTCCTCCAAAATCTCCCGGTTCAGCTCATCAGAAGCTGTAATCAGTTCATAAACTGCATCATTCACCCGGTCGTAATGCCCCTTCGCATAAGGGCAGGCATCCGGATTGCAGTTGGTCTCTTCACAGAAGCATATCTTCTCCTTGGCCGTAAGTACAATCACCTTCATACGCAAGCACTGCTCCCGCAGCGTCTCAAACGCCTGCCATGCAACCGTCCTTGTAATGGTCTTGGCCGTCAGATAGAAAATCTTCTCTCCCAGGCCTTCCCCTACTGCCTTCACAGCCGGAAATACTGTGGAAATGGTCTTACCCACGCCCGTAGGCGCCTGAATGAAGAGCTTCTTCTTCCGAAGAATGGTCCGATAAACGGCTGCCGCCAGCTCCTTCTGTCCCTCCCTGTACGCGAATGGAAACACCACCTGTTTGATAGACCCATCCCTCTTCTTCTTCCATTCAATCTGGTATCTCGCCCACTTCTCGTATCGTCCAAGTATTTCCAGAAACCATTCCTTCAATGTCTCAAAGGTATAAACACTCTGAAAACGCTTAATCTCCTCCGTCTCCAGATTGCAGTAGGTCATCTGAACCCCTATCTCTTCCAGAGCGTTATCATAGGCATAAATATATGCATAGCACTTCGCCTGAGCCAAATGGACCGATACGGGTTCCTCCAGATAATCCAATTCCCGGAAAATCCCCTTAATCTCGTCAATCACAGTTCCTTCCGTACGCCGGATAATACCGTCTGCCCGTCCCTCTAAAGCCAATACAAAGCCCTTGCAGGAGACCTCATGCTTTAGGGGAACCTCTGCCTGATACTCGGCTCCCATCTTTCTCTGAATCTTTCTGTGAATCTTTCCGCCAAGCAGCATGGCGTCCCGGTCTGCCCCGGAAGACCGATTGTCAATATCTCCGCTTCTGAGAACAAATTCTACCAGATTCCGCACTGAAATACGAATCAACGGCTGCTCCATATCCATACGCGCCTGTTCCATCCTCTCTAACTCTGCCCCGAAGGATCCTTAGGGCTTTTCCGTCGTTTTCCAGTATTATATCATAATCCGGCCGGTTACAGTGCATGAAATTCTACCATATCTCCTCGAAAACGATAGGGGAGATGCTGCCGCTGGCATTCAGGATTGACGCGGGACTCAATGGCAATCGTCTTTATGAATCCCCGCCAAAGGCTGGCATACTTCTCTTCCTCCCAAGACACCTCCTGAAAAAGCTCTTCATCAAACTTCTCTCCCCATACAATCACCCACTTCTTTCCTGCCTCATGCACCGCGAACATCTTATGATTCCTGTCATGAATCATCCAGTTCTCCACAGGCAGCCTCTCGGCAAAATGGGGGGCCAGACAGGTCAAGACCTGATTCTTGGGCGCTATCTCTGCATACAACACACCATTTTTCAATTCCCGAAACCTGAGAAAGCCCTTGTAGCTGTGAGCCTCTCCAAACACATTCCTGCTAAGCTTGAAAACCTTCTCCACCTTCGGATGTCCCAGATGGTCCATAATCTTTGTACTGTCCGGAAGCTTTCTGGCAGCAAGCATGGCGCCAAGAACCGCATCCCCTTTCTCCTTATCCTCCGACATCACCGCATGATAGATGGCTCCATATGCATGTTCGCCCAGATGCTTTCGAATCAATGTCTCCACAGCGATTGCCTTATGCTCTGTCTCTTCCACCTCCACATAGTCGCAGAACAACTGGAAATCCAACATTCCCCTCAGGGCAATCTGACAGTCTCCTTCTTCTTTTCTTGACTTCCATGCATCATAAATTCCGGAAAAAATACCGGTAACCGTATCACTGCACACATAAACTGTTTTCATGTTCACCACTCCAAAGAACTGTTAAAATAATATCAAAATGCCATCTCACTGTAATTCCCAAACCTCACATCATCAAACAGAGAAATCTGGCGGTATCCCATACCCGTAACCTCCCTCGGCAGCTTCTCCCCTGCGCTTAGCAGGTTCCTTGTGATATAATCCTCATCCATCTTCGTGGGATACATCATCCTGCCATTGCAGGTAATAAAGTATAACGCACGCCTTAGAACCACCCCAATCTTCTTAAGATCTGTAAAATCCAAGCTGCCAAGCCGTCTCGCCTTCACAATCCGCACCGCCGACTTATACCCGATTCCTGGCACCCGCAGCAGCATCTTGTAATCGGCCCGGTTCACCTCAACAGGAAATACCTCCAGATTCTTCAGCGCCCAGTTGCACTTAGGGTCAAACACCACGTTAAAATTAGGATTCTCATCTGACAAAAGCTCGTGGGCCTGAAAATGATAATATCTCAAAAGCCAGTCGGCCTGATACAGCCTGTGTTCCCTCAAAAGGGGCGGTCCCTCTCCCGTCCTTGCAGGGAGCGCGGCGTCCTCATTCACATGCACAAACGCCGAGTAGAACACCCTCTTTAATTCAAACTTCTGGTATAAAGCTTCCGCCACCTGCATAATCTGATAGTCTGTCTCCGGCGATGCTCCGATAATCATCTGCGTACTCTGTCCGGCAGGAACAAAACGAGGGG
>CATLIP010000163.1 GCA_949957035.1 uncultured Lachnospiraceae bacterium | reverse complement strand
CCTGCGGAATGTGCATGGTAAGCTGCCCCTTCGGAGCTATTTCTGATAAGTCGCAGATTTTCCAGCTTGCAAGAGCGCTGTCAGAGGGGGACCAGATTATTGCTGAGATTGCGCCGGCATTTGCCGGACAGTTCGGTGACAATATCACTCCAAGAAATTTAAAAGCAGCGCTTCAGGAGTTGGGCTTCAGTGAGTTTTACGAGGTAGCCTTAGGTGCGGATATCGGCGCCATCGCAGAGGCTCATCACTATGTGAACAAGGTGACGACCGGAGAGCTTCCCTTCCTTTTAACCTCCTGCTGTCCTTCATGGGCTATGCTTGCGAAAAAGTATTTCCCGGATTTGGTGGAACAGGTATCTCAGGAACTGACTCCAATGGTTGCCACGGCGCGTACAATTAAGAAGGAGCATCCTAATGCGAAGGTAGTATTCATCGGACCATGCGCGGCGAAGAAGCTGGAAGCTATGCGCAGGACCGTCAGAAGTGATGTGGATTTTGTCATTACATTTGAAGAGTTACAGGCAATGTTCGACGCAAAGGATATTGACCTGACCCAATATGAGGCGGAATCTTCCTTCCACAACGCCACGGGAGCAGGCCGGGGATACGCTTATGCCGGCGGTGTGGCCAATGCAATCGAGAATTGTGTCAAGGAATATTATCCGGGCGTGGATGTGAAGATTGCCCATGCGGAAGGGCTTGCGGAATGTAAGAAGATTCTGTCTCTTGCCAAGGTAGGACGCATGAACGGATGTCTAATCGAAGGAATGGGGTGTCCGGGAGGCTGTGTGGCCGGAGCCGGCACCAATCTTCAGGTGGATAAGGCGAAGAAGAAGGTTCAGGAGTTGGTTGCAGGCTCCACCAGGAAACTTCCGCCGAAAGAGTTACAGGAGATTGAATTGAAATAATTTGCTGCACTTTTTAGATATTTGTTGCATTTTCCTCTTGTCAATCTGGTATAAAGAAGCGTATAATAGAAATTGTAACAGTATGTCAAGAGTTATAACACCTATATCTATCAGGCGTTTATTGCTTGAAACTTTTGGGGTTCTGGCGGATCGTGCCTGATGGATATTGATAAGGGAGGTGGAGAAGTATGGAGTTTAAGAGTGGTTTTTGGGGTCGATTGTTTGGGTTTAAACAGACAAAGCGCACTGGGGAACAAGCGCCGGAAGAATCTTTGCCGGATCTAAAATTTCCGCCGGAACAGTCAGAACAGTCAGAACAGGAGACACCCTTGCCAGAGCCTCAGCTTGAACCTGATATAAATCAAATAGTATTATCCCAGGAGCATCCCTTCATTCTTCTGTATGAGAAGTGGAGAGAGCAGGTGGGATATGCGCCACTCCCTCACTTGCGTTTGGATTATGGCGATGAGGACGGCCCTGTGGATGAGGGACTTGAAAAAGAGATGTCGAGGCTTCGCAGAGCGATTACATCTGTAGCCGCCGACCGTCTGTCTCAGATTCCGAAGGAGCCGGAACCGGAGCCTGTTTCAGAAGAAGAAGATTCCGAAGGAAAGGAAGAAGAAGTAAAGGAGGAGGAGCCTCCATTTCAGATGGATGCACAGCCTCTTGTATATGTTACTGCCGACCAGCTTTCCGCATGGCTTGTCGTATTTCCGCCTATAGGAGAGGGAAGGGAATTAGATCAGGAGATGCTGAATGCAATCCTTAAGGAAAGCGGTGTTTCTTACGGTCTGAACAGAGAGCTGCTGGATTCTCTCCCTGAGTCAGAGAATCGGTATTTTCATCTGTTCCTGATTGCGCGAGGCAGAGCGGTGGTTCACGGTAAGGACGGTTATATTGAGGACTTTTTTAAGCGTACCGTGAGGAAGCGGTTTGAGGAGGATGAGCATGGAAGAGTGGACTATTTCCACTTGAACATTGTTCAGAATGTGGAGAAGGGTCAGCCAATCTGTCAGATTATCCCGCCTGTGCCGGGAATACCGGGAAGGACGGTATTAGACGAGGAGATTACCTGTAAGGAAGGAAAGACGCCGGCTCTTCCGAAGGGACGTAATACCGAGGCCAGTGAAGACGGTATGCAGCTTTTGGCAGTAAAGTCAGGACGTGTGGAATTTAGCGGACGTAGTTTCCTGGTTAAGTCTGTACTGGAGATAGCAGGGAATGTAGACTTTTCTACCGGTAATATTAATTTTGTAGGAGATGTACATATTCACGGCGATGTAGGCAGCGGTTTCTCAGTTCGGACCATTGGTAATGTTACCATTGACGGCGTGGTAGAGGCTGCCGAGATTGAAGCGGGCGGCGATCTGATTGTAGCGAAAGGTATTTTGGGAGATTCCCGAGCGATGATTCGGGCACACCATGATGTCTATGCAAAATATATGGAGAACTGCACGGTTCACTGCCGGGGAAGCCTGCAGACAGACTGTATTGTAAACTGTGACGTTTACTGTGACGGCGAGGTGAATGTGCGCAGCGGAAGAGGCACAATCATCGGAGGACGCATTCGGGCAGCCCAGGGGGTTGACGCCAAGGTTGTGGGCTCAAAATCGGAGAGTGTTACTTCTATTTTTCTGGGGGGACAGCCCTTTGCGGATTTCGAAAGGGAGACCCTGTTACTGAACATTAAAAAGCAGGAGGCTGAACTTGAAAGGCTTGAACGCCAGCCGGAAAGTCCGACCAGAACTCAGCGTATGGGTAAGCTTCGGTTGGATTTGTCCATTGGCCGGATGAAGCTTAGCCAGTTTGACAAAGAACTTAAGAAGATTAAGGAAAAGCTGGAAGAGCAGGGTGGATGCAGGCTGAAGTGCAGCATTGCCTATCCGGGAATGGTGCTTACCATAGGAGATCTGACTATGCCTTTGTCAAAGGAGACGAGTATGGTAGATGCAAGACTGGTGGGCGGAGAGATTTGTTTATTGTAGCTCCTGTACTATACGAAAGGGGGATTTACTTGGATACTGTAGTACCCCAGGAGGGATTGAAAGAGATTTTTGATCAGATCACCCGCGGTGTAACACAGCAGGCAGCCGGGATATCGCTGCGACAGGGCAATGTTAAGCCAACGGGTGAGATGTATACAGTATATACGACTTTTGAACGGGGACTCCGCACAAGTGTATCAATGTGTGCGGAGGCGTCCTTGTTTGCCCGGTTGACGAAGTATATGATGCAGGAAGAAGATATTACACATCAGGATGTGGAAGATTTTTCAAAAGAGTATTTTAATATGTTGTGCGGACAGATTGCAGCGCGGTTATATCAGGTAACCAAAGTTGCGTCTCGTTTTGGGATACCGTCGTTTCACCAGGGACGCTATGTTCCGGAAGGGTGCGACGAGCATTTTGAGCTTGTCTATACCAGCGACGGAAACGAGAATGCAGAACTTACCTGTCTTGAACCGGAAGAAAAATAGATATTTTCTTTCCGCAACATAATATGGAACATGATAATAAG
Organism: uncultured Lachnospiraceae bacterium; assembly: GCA_949957035.1. The sequence goes on along the minus strand of CATLIP010000163.1, from coordinate 2,252 downwards.
CTTTAAGAAGGAGGCATCTTATGGGAAAGCGACTCATGGTGGTGGATGATTCCCGAGTAATTGAAATGCAGATGCAGAAGCTACTGGCGGGCACAGATTATGAGATTGTAGCTTACTGTCGGGATGGAGAAGAGGCAATCGACCGGTACGGCGAGGTGGAGCCGGATTTGGTGACGATGGATATTATTATGCCCGGAATAGACGGCCTGGAGACGGCTGAAGCAATTTTGAAGGACTATCCGTTTGCCAGAATTGTAATGGTATCTTCACTGGCATATGATGATACGATTAATGAAGCGGATAATATCGGTGTGAAAGCATTTGTGTACAAGCCGCTGGAACGAGAGATGTTGTTGGAGGCTTTTGAGAAAGCAATGCAGCCATAAAAGAGAAGCAGGTGGAACATTGACAAACCGCCTGCTTCTCTTTATAATTATTTCTTAGAGTCTGGTGGACTTACCAGAATAAAAACAGGAGGATATCATGCAGAAATACGGAGTAAATGAATTGCGAAAGATGTTTCTTGATTTTTTTGAGAGCAAGGAACATTTGAAGATGAAAAGTTTTTCGCTGGTGCCGCATAACGATAAGAGTCTGTTGCTGATTAACTCAGGCATGGCGCCGCTTAAACCTTATTTTACCGGACAGGAGATTCCGCCAAAGAGACGGGTTGCAACCTGTCAGAAGTGTATCCGTACAGGGGATATTGAGAATGTAGGGAAGACGGCGCGGCACGGTACATTTTTTGAGATGCTGGGTAACTTCTCTTTCGGAGACTATTTCAAGAGAGAATCCATCCATTGGACATGGGAATTTTTGACTGAGGTTGTGGGACTTGACCCGGACAGGCTGTACCCGTCTGTTTATTTGGAGGATGACGAGGCTTGGGATATCTGGAATAAGGAGATTGGGATTGCGCCTGAGAGGATATTCCGATTCGGGAAGGAGGATAACTTCTGGGAGCATGGAGCAGGTCCATGCGGTCCATGCTCTGAGGTATATTACGACCGGGGAGAAGCCTACGGCTGCGGCAAACCAGACTGTACCGTCGGCTGTGACTGTGACCGATATATGGAGATCTGGAACAATGTATTCACCCAGTTCGACAACGACGGCAACAACCATTATACGGAGCTTGAGCAGAAGAATATTGATACCGGAATGGGGCTTGAGCGTCTTGCCTGCATCGTGCAGGATGTGGATTCCATGTTTGACGTTGATACCATCAAGGCGCTGAGAAGCCATGTCTGTGGACTTGCCGGTGCGGAATACGGCAAGGATGCTAAGAAGGATATTTCTATTCGTGTAATCACAGACCATATCCGTTCTGTAACCTTTATGATTTCAGACGGTATCATGCCGTCCAATGAAGGCAGGGGCTATGTGCTGCGCCGTCTTTTAAGACGGGCCTGCCGTCATGGAAGAATCCTGAATATTGAGGGTGAATTTCTTGTGAAGCTCGCAGAGACGGTGATAGAGGGCTCCAAAGACGGATATCCGGAGCTGGATGAGAAGAAAGAGTTTATTTTCAAGGTGGTAGCCAGGGAAGAAGAGCAGTTTAACAGGACCATTGACCAGGGCTTGTCTATTCTGGCAGATATGGAAAAGGAGATGGCTTCCAAAGGTGTTAAGACTTTAGAGGGGCAGAGCGCTTTTAAGCTCTATGATACCTATGGATTCCCATTGGACCTGACTCGTGAGATTTTGGAGGAGAAAGGGCTTTCTGTGGACGAGGAGGGCTTTCAGAAGGCTATGGACATTCAGAGAAAGACTGCAAGGGACGCAAGGGAGGTCACGAATTACATGGGCGCAGATGTGACGGTCTATGAGTCGATTGACCCGGGCGTTACCACAGAGTTTGTAGGTTATGACAAGCTGACCTGCGATTCCAAAATAACCGTTCTTACGACGGATACGGAATTGGTTGAGGCACTCTCAGACGGAGAGAGGGGAACGATTTTCGTAGAGCAGACGCCGTTCTATGCCACCAGCGGCGGTCAGGAGGCCGATAGAGGGACGATTACCACTGCCGACGGAGAATTTCAGGTTGAGGACGTTGTAAAGCTTTTAGGGGGAAAATTCGGGCATATAGGCCATGTAACGAAAGGTATGATTAAGACGGGAGATACGGCGGCTCTTAAGGTAGACACGAAGAATCGTTCTCTTTCAGCCAATAATCACAGCGCTACTCATCTTCTTCACAAGGCTCTGCGTATAGTTCTGGGAAACCATGTGGAACAGGCTGGTTCTTC
>CATLIP010000162.1 GCA_949957035.1 uncultured Lachnospiraceae bacterium | reverse complement strand
TATATCTGGTAACAAGGAAGCATCACAACACTAAATTCGTGAAAAACCTCATTAAGTGTTGCGATGTGCGTTCGTACTAGGTTCGGGGAATACCTCACCAAGTACTCACAGCAACTGAAAACAGAGCAGGCGCACAGTTCTGCTCCGAAAATCTAAGTTAAGGAGGATATAGGTATGTCACGTATAGGAAGACTGCCGATTACAATCCCGGCGGGAGTAACTGTTGAGATTGCGGAAAATAATAAAGTGACTGTAAAAGGTCCAAAAGGAACACTTGAAAGAGAACTTCCGACAGAGATGGAGATTAAATTAGACGGCGATACAGTCGTTGTAACAAGACCGAATGATTTAAAGAAGATGAAGTCTTTACACGGTCTTACAAGGACACTGGTCAACAACATGGTTGTGGGCGTTACCGAAGGATATCAGAAAGTCTTAGAGGTAAACGGTGTCGGCTACAGGGCTGCGAAGTCCGGAAGCAAGCTCACATTGAGTCTTGGATATTCTCACCCAGTTGAAATGACAGATCCGGAGGGCGTGGAGACTGTTGTAGAAGGACAGAACAAAATCGTCGTTAAAGGTATCGATAAAGAAAAAGTAGGCCAATACGCAGCTGAAATCAGAGACAAGAGAAGACCGGAGCCATATAAGGGCAAGGGTATCAAGTATGCTGATGAAGTAATCAGACGTAAAGTTGGTAAGACTGGTAAGAAATAAGTAAGGAGAGTGTGAAAATGGTTAGCAAAAAATCAAGAAGTGAAGTTCGCGCAGGAAAACACAGAAGAATCCGCAACCGTTTGAGCGGCACGCCTGAGTGCCCGCGTTTGGCTGTGTTTAGAAGCAATAATCATATGTATGCTCAAATTATTGACGATACAGTTGGAAATACGCTGGTTTCTGCTTCCACTCTTCAGAAAGATGTGAAAGCAAACTTAGAAAAGACTAACAACGTTGATGCAGCAGCATATTTAGGCAAAGTGATTGCAGAAAAGGCAATCGAGAAAGGTATTAAGGATGTAGTCTTTGACAGAGGCGGCTTTATATACCATGGTAAGATTCAGGCATTAGCAGACGCAGCTAGAGAAGCTGGGTTGAATTTCTAGAAGGAGGAGCACACATGAAACAAGAACGTATTGATGCTAATTCACTGGAATTAAATGAGAAAGTAGTGTCAATTAAGCGTGTAACCAAAGTTGTTAAAGGTGGCCGTAATATGAGATTCACAGCTTTAGTAGTTGTCGGCGATGGAAATGGCCATGTTGGTGCAGGTTTAGGGAAAGCTACTGAGATTCCGGAAGCAATCCGCAAAGGAAAAGAAGATGCTGCGAAGAACCTTATTACCGTAGCATTGGATGATAATGAGAGTATTACACACGACTTTACCGGCAAGTTCGGAGGCGCTTCCGTACTGCTTAAGAAGGCTCCGGAAGGTACAGGAGTTATCGCCGGAGGCCCGGCGCGTGCCGTAATCGAGATGGCAGGAATCAAGAATATCCGTACGAAATCTCTTGGCTCCAATAATAAGCAGAACGTTGTTCTTGCTACCATCGCCGGATTACGCCAGATTAAGACTCCGGATGAGGTGGCACGTCTTCGCGGTAAATCCATTGAAGAGATCTTAGGCTAAGGAGGCAGATTCAGATGGCAGATTTAAAGGTTACATTAGTAAAATCCACAATTGGCGCCGTACCGAAGCATAAAAAGACTGTAGAGGCATTGGGACTTAGAAAGCTCAACAAGACAGTTGTTCTGCCGGACAATGCGGCAACCAGAGGGATGGTAAAACAGGTTTCACACCTGGTAAAAGTAGAGGAAGCATAATAATATCGGATAAGGAGGTGTCACAATGGATTTATCAAACTTAAGACCTGCGGATGGAGCAAAGCAGAGTGATAATTTCAGAAGAGGACGTGGACACGGTTCTGGTAATGGAAAGACAGCCGGCAAGGGACACAAAGGTCAGAAGGCTCGTTCCGGAGCGACAAGGCCGGGGTTTGAAGGCGGTCAGATGCCATTATATAGAAGAATACCAAAGAGAGGCTTTACGAACCGTAATTCCAAGACAATCATTGGTATTAATGTTGATGCTCTTGAAGTGTTTGATAATGACGCTGTTGTTTCTGTAGAGACGTTGATAGAGCAGGGAATCGTTAAGAATCCAAGAGATGGCGTTAAGATTCTTGGTAACGGTGAGCTGACGAAGAAACTGACTGTACAGGCCAACGCATTCAGCAAAACCGCTGTAGAGAAGATTGAGGCTGTAGGTGGAAAAGCAGAGGTGATCTAATGTTAGAGACATTTCGCAAGGCATTTCAGATCAAAGACATCCGCAATAAGATTGCGTATACGTTTTTGATGCTGATTGTAATCAGAATTGGCTCTCAGTTACCAACACCCGGAGTAAATTCTAATTACATTAAAGAATTTTTCGCACAGAACACTGGTGAAGCGTTTAACTTGTTTAACGCTTTCACCGGTGGCTCTTTTGAACAGATGTCTGTATTTGCATTAAGTATTACGCCGTATATTACCTCTTCCATCATCATGCAGCTTCTTACAATCGCCATTCCGAAGCTGGAAGAGATGCAGAAAGAAGGAGAAGACGGACGGAAGAAGATTGCTGCGATTACACGTTACCTCACAGTAGGACTTGCATTGTTTGAGTCTACTGCTATGGCGGTCGGATTTGGACGTCAGGGTCTTCTGGTAAAGTTCAATTTTGTGAATGCGGCTATCGTAGTCCTGACATTGACCGCAGGTTCAGCATTCCTGATGTGGATTGGTGAGCGGATTACAGAGAAGGGCGTGGGGAATGGTATTTCCATCGTCCTGGTAATCAATATCGTTTCAAGAGTACCGAGCGACCTTACATCACTGTTTGAGCAGTTTGTGAAGGATAAACCGATTGCTTCCGCAGGATTGGCCGTTATCGTTATCTTGGCGATAATCATTATGTTGGTGGTATTTGTAGTCATTTTGCAGGGAGGCGAGAGAAGGATTGCAGTGTCCTACTCCCAGAAGATGGCTGGCAGAAAGATGTATGGAGGCCGTTCCACGAATATTCCTTTAAAGGTTAATACCGCCGGAGTAATTCCTATCATTTTCTCATCATCCTTGATGCAGTTTCCGATTGTAATCGCGTCGTTTCTGGGAAAAGGGGAAGGCAGTGGTATCGGCAGTGAGATTCTAAGAGGTTTGAATCAGGGAAATTGGTGTAACCCGGAGAAGCTTCAATATTCATGGGGATTGCTGGTATATATAGTACTGACAGTATTTTTCGCCTACTTCTATACTTCTATTACATTCAATCCCTTAGAGATTGCAAATAATATGAAGAAAAATGGTGGGTTTGTACCGGGCATTCGTCCAGGCAGGCCGACGGTTGAGTACTTAACCAATATTCTGAATTATATCATTTTTATTGGAGCATGCGGGCTGATTGTGATTCAGATCATTCCGATTTTCTTTAACGGCTGGCTTGGCGCGCGCGTATCTTTTGGAGGTACGTCGCTTATCATTATTGTCAGCGTTGTACTGGAGACTATGAAACAGATTGAATCACAGATGCTTGTGCGTAACTATAAAGGTTTTTTAAATAGCTAGTTGTCAATTAATAGTGAATTCTGTATGCGCCATCCACATCATGGGTATGTCTGCGAAGCTTAAGGAAGGCGGCTATTGCGTGACTTGCCGCACTGATATGGATGCCGCTGCAGAATTTATTGTTGTTTATAGTACAGGCAGTCGCTTGACTGATTGTCGGTGACAGCTTTTCTGTCGTAGAACTCGCGGGATTATTTTCGCGGGTTATCATGCTATAAAGAGGAGGAACAATTTTTATGAAGATTATCATGCTAGGCGCCCCGGGAGCGGGCAAAGGGACACAGGCGAAGAAGATTGCCGCGAAATACGACATTCCTCATATCTCTACCGGCGACATTTTCCGGGCGAATATCAAAAATGGGACAGAACTTGGCAATAAGGCAAAGACATACATGGATCAGGGGCTTTTGGTTCCGGATGAGCTGGTAGTAGACTTGGTGGTAGATCGTGTAAAACAGGATGATTGTAAGAACGGATATGTGCTGGATGGTTTCCCAAGAACCATTCCACAGGCAGAAGCATTAGATAAGGCATTGGCGGCAATCGGTGAGAAGATGGATTATGCCATTGACGTAGATGTTCCGGACGAGAATATTGTACACCGTATGTCCGGACGCCGCGCGTGCGTGGGATGCGGGGCTACATACCACCTGGAGTATGCACCCACGAAGACAGAGGGAATCTGCGACGCCTGCGGCAAGGAACTGATTCTGCGGGATGATGATAAGCCGGAAACGGTGAAGAAACGTCTCGGTGTTTATCACGAGCAGACACAGCCGTTGATTGATTATTATACGAATGCCGGAATCCTTAAGACGGTAGACGGCACTGTGGATATTAATGATGTATTCCAGACGATTGTGGATATCTTAGGAGAGTAAGAAAATGGCAATTACGATAAAATCGGCGAGAGAGATAGAGTTAATGACCGAAGCCGGACGTATATTGGAGATTGTTCACAATGAGTTAGAAAAAGCGCTTCATCCGGGAATGAGCACCAAGGATATTGACCGGCTGGGAGAAGATATCATCAGAAGTTACGGGTGTATCCCGTCCTTCCTTGATTACGACGGATACCCGGCTTCAATCTGTGTGTCTGTCAATGATGAGGTTGTCCACGGGATACCGGATAAACGCCGAATTCTAAAGGAGGGGGATATCGTCAGCCTAGATGCGGGCGTAATCTATAAAGGATATCATTCCGATGCCGCAAGGACCTACGGCATCGGAAAAATCAGCAAAGAAGCAGAGGATCTGATTAGAGTGACGCGGGAATGCTTCTTTGAAGGTATAAAGTATGCAAAAGTTGGCAATCATTTATGTGATATTGCGGCAGCTATTGACAGTCATGCCCAAAGATACGGGTATGGAGTTGTCCGGGACCTGTGTGGACATGGAATCGGAACGGATCTGCATGAACCGCCCCAGATTCCAAATTATAAGATGGACAGAAAAGGTGTGAAGCTGAGAGCCGGAATGACCTTGGCAATTGAACCGATGATCAATATGGGAAGCTGGGAAGTAGAATGGTTAGAGGATAAATGGACGGTTGTGACGAAGGATCATAAGTTCTCTGCACATTACGAGAATACGGTATTGATCACGGAGGGAGAACCGAGGCTTTTGACCTTGACAGAATCATGAGGGTTTTAACAATGGATGGATACAAGGCAGGAATGCTTGCGAGATCAAAGGTGGGTCACGATAGAGGAAAAGTTTATGTTATAATTAGTGTGGATGACACATATGTATATTTAGCAGATGGCAGCATTAGAACACTGGGCCACCTTAAAAAGAAGAAAAAGAAGCATGTCCAACTGATCTTAAAGGAACATGATGTCACAGCAGTTGATGATACAGCGATCAAACGGATTTTAAAAGAATGTAGTATGGAGGAAAGAGAAGAATGTCAAAAGCTGACGTAATCGAAATCGAGGGAACTGTAGTAGAAAAATTGCCAAACGCAATGTTCCAGGTAGAGCTTGAGAACGGCCACCAGGTACTTGCGCACATCAGCGGAAAGTTGAGAATGAATTTTATTAAAATATTGCCGGGAGACAAGGTAACGCTGGAATTGTCACCCTATGACTTGTCCAAGGGACGGATTATCTGGAGAGATAAATAAGAAAT
>CATLIP010000161.1 GCA_949957035.1 uncultured Lachnospiraceae bacterium | reverse complement strand
GAAAGCTAATCGGCGCCGTTACCCATGTGTTTGTCCATGACGCCACCAAGGGATATGGTATATTTATAGAAGATATGATGAAAAATGTCGAATAGTAAAATAGTTGTCGATAATAGTCAAAATTTTACGACAGCAATTTCTTGTTTTTCCATGTGCCAGACTTTATAATCAAACTCGACAGTTTTTGATGTTAGGAAAGGAGGCATTGCGTAAAATGAGAGAGATAAACGTGGCTATAGCCGACGACAATGAAAGAATTCTGGACTTGCTTGGCGAAATCATAAGCAATGACGAGGAATTAAATCTGGTGGGGAAGGCTAACAACGGGGAGGACATGTATCATCTGATTAAAGAGAAGCAGCCCGACGTTGTTTTGCTTGATCTGATTATGCCCAAGATGGACGGCCTTAGCGTAATGGAAATGGTCAGCAATGACAAAGGACTTAAGAAGCATCCTGATTTTATTGTTGTTACAGCAGTGGGACAGGAACGAATTACAGAAGATGCCTTCAAGAAGGGTGCAAGCTATTACATCATGAAACCATTTAACAATGAGATGGTGCTAAACAGGATTAAACATGCCAACCAGGTAATCCGGCATGAACTAAAGCCCCAGGCTTCGGCTGTCGGCGCGGTGATGGATAACCGGTCTGAGCCGAACCTGGAGGGGCGGGTGACAGACATGATTCATGAAATAGGAATTCCTGCGCACATCAAAGGTTATCACTATCTCAGGGATGCGATTATCATGGCGGTGGAGGACATGGACGTGCTTAACGCCATCACCAAGGTATTGTATCCCACAGTGGCGAAAAAACATCAGACAACGGCAAGCCGGGTGGAGCGCGCAATCCGACATGCCATAGAGGTAGCGTGGAGCAGAGGAAAATTAGATACGCTGGACGACCTGTTTGGGTATACGGTCAGCAACGGAAAAGGGAAACCGACCAACTCAGAATTTATTGCGTTGATTGCAGATACCATAAGATTAAAATATAAAAATAGATAAATACTTTTCTTCTGAGCAAAAGTAGGGTATAATAGAAGTATATATGTGAGGTTTGGAGGAAAAGAGTATGAAGAAAATACTATTTGCAGCATCAGAATCAGTACCATTTATCAAGACAGGAGGACTTGCAGATGTTGTCGGTTCTCTGCCAAAATATTTTGATAAGGAGAAATACGATGTCCGTGTCATGCTGCCGAAATACATGTGCATGAAGGAAGAATGGAAAGAAAAGCTTGCCTACCATACGCATTTCTATATGGATTTGAATTGGAGAAAGCAGTATGTAGGCGTACTGACATACGAACATGAGGGAATTACATTCTATTTTATAGATAACGAGTACTATTTTAACGGTTTTGCCCCTTACGGAGATATGTATGCAGATATCGAGAAGTTTGCGTTCTTCTCCAAGGCGGTATTAAGCGCGCTGCCGGTGATTGATTTCCGGCCGGACATTATTCACTGTCATGACTGGCAGACAGGGTTGATTCCGATTTATCTTGACAATTTCCGGTTTGGAACTGAGTATTACCGGGGAATTAAGACAATTATGACCATACATAATTTGAAGTTCCAAGGCACTTGGGATACGAAGAGAGTACGTGATATTACGGGTCTGCCGCAGTACTATTTCGTACCTGATAAGCTGGAGGCGTATAAGGATGCCAACTATCTGAAGGGGGGTATTGTCTATGCCGACAGAGTTACAACAGTAAGTAATTCCTATGCGGAGGAGATTAAGATGCCGTTCTACGGCGAAAAGCTGGACGGACTTATGAATGCCAAAGCGAATTGCCTGTCCGGTATCGTTAACGGTATCGACTATGATGATTACAATCCGGCAACAGACCCGCATATTGAGAAGAATTATGACATCGATACTTTCCGTAAGGAGAAGGTGAAGAACAAGCTGGCGCTTCAGAAGGAGTTGAATCTGAATCAGGATTCGCATACGATGATGATTGGAATCGTGTCCAGACTGACAGACCAGAAGGGCTTCGATTTGGTTGCCTATGTGATGGATGAATTGTGTCAGGATGCCATTCAGATTGTGGTGCTTGGTACAGGGGAAGAAAAGTATGAGAACATGTTCCGCCATTTCGAATGGAAGTATCAGGGCAAGGTTTCTGCCAATATTTATTATTCAGACCCGTTGTCCCACAGAATTTATGCTTCCTGTGACGCTTTTCTTATGCCGTCCCTGTTCGAGCCTTGCGGATTGAGCCAGTTGATGAGCTTAAGATATGGTACGCTGCCGATTGTCAGGGAGACAGGCGGACTGAAAGATACGGTAGAGCCGTATAACGAGTACGAGAAGACCGGTACCGGCTTTAGCTTTACCAATTATAACGCACATGAGATGATGGCAACGGTTCGTTATGCAGAGCGGATTTACTACGATAGAAAGCGTGATTGGAATAAGATGGTGGAACGCGCTATGGGGCAGGATTTCTCATGGGGTAATTCTGCAAAGCAGTATGAGGAGTTGTACGACAATATGTAGGATATTATCCTGTTTATTTTAGTAAGGAAAGATAACATGAAGATTCGAGACATACTTAAGAGTGAAGAACCGCATATTTCGTTTGAGGTATTTCCTCCAAAGACGGATGCGGGATATGACAGCGTACTTAGTGCAACGAAGAAGATTGCGGCTCTGAAGCCTTCTTTTATCAGCGTAACCTACGGAGCCGGCGGAGGCACCAGCAAGAATACCGTCAGTATTGCGTCGCAGATTAAAGATGATTTTGGTGTGACAAGCCTGGCGCACTTAACCTGTGTATCTTCCACAAGGGAGGAGGTACACAGGGTCATAGAGCAGTTGAAGGAGAATCAGATTGAGAACATACTGGCTCTTAGGGGAGATATTCCTGCAGAGAGTGAGTTTCCCCTGCCCAGCCATTACCGCTATGCCAGCGAGTTAATAGAAGATATCCGCAAAGAGGGCGACTTCTGTATCGGCGCCGCCTGTTATCCGGAAGGCCATGTGGAGATGGAGCACAAGAAGGATGATATCCGAAACCTCAAGCATAAGGTCGACTGCGGTGTAGATTTTCTGACCACCCAGATGTTTTTCGACAACAATATCCTCTATAATTTCCTGTACAGGATTCGTGAGAAAGGAATCACAGTTCCTGTGCTTCCGGGAATTATGCCGGTTACCAACAAGAAGCAGATTGCAAGAATCGGCGGCTTATCAGGAACTATTCTTCCGGAAAGGTTCCGGGCAATTGTCGACAGGTTTGGGGATAATCCCGCAGCAATGCAGCAGGCAGGGATCGCTTACGCCACAGATCAGATCATAGATTTAATTGCAAACGGCGTAAACCACATTCACGTATATTCTATGAATAAGCCGGAGGTTGCCGAGGCAATTTTTAGGAATCTGTCAGAGATTGTAGCAGCATAAAAAGACTTTCAATATGGTTTCAATTTCAAATAAGAAGGAAAACCTATGGACGTAAGAACAAAAGAGGCAGTTCGTTACTTGGGATACGGAAACCATGCGATAGATGGACGTACGCTTGCACTCATCTCCAATTCTTTTCAAGAATTGGAGATGGAGGCAGACAGACGGAGCATTTATCGCATTTTTGACGTGTACCTGGGGGAAGAGTCTCTGTCAATCGGAACATTAAAAATCAAAAGTAAAAATCTTAACAGGAACCTGAAGGGCTGTGAAAAGGCATACATTCTTGCAGCAACTCTGGGGGTAGGCGTAGACGCGCTGCTTCGCCGCTATACTCTCACCGACATGGCAAGAGTCGTCATTCTCCAGGCATGCGCCGCGGCCATGCTGGAGGAATACCTTGACTGCTGTCAGGACATCCTTCGCCGCGAGCAGGAAAGGGAGGGGTACTACTTAAGGCCGCGATTCAGCCCCGGCTACGGAGATTTCTCAATCACCCACCAGGAGCGGATCCTTTGCATACTGGACGCACCAAAAAAAATCGGCCTGTCCCTCACCGCCGGCAACATGCTCGCTCCCACAAAATCCGTAACCGCAATCATCGGCCTGAGTAAACTCAACATTCCCTGCCATATTCAGGGCTGCGAAGCCTGCGAAAAAATCGATTGCGGATACCGCCGTCGATAAACAACAAAAGGAGCAACATATGATACGAACACACTTAGGAAAAGATCTGCTATACTTCGACGGAGGAATGGGTACGCTCCTCCAATCCAAAGGGCTAAAACCCGGAGAGCTTCCTGAGACATGGAATCTGACCCGCCCCGACGAAATTATCGATATCCACCGCCAATACTTTGAAGCAGGCAGTGATATTGTCCTTACCAATACCTTTGGCGCCAATGCCCTGAAATTTCACGATTCCCAATACCATCTAAAAGAGATTACAGAAGCGGCCATAGCGAATGCAAAGAGGGCTAGGGCGCTTGGTGTACACGATAACAGACAGACCTATATCGCTCTTGATGTAGGTCCTACGGGCAGGCTCCTTAAGCCTATGGGAGACTTAGGCTTTGAAGAAGCCTACGAGACGTTCCGTGAGGTCATGTGTTATGGGGAGGCTGCCGGAGCAGACTTCATCCACATTGAAACCATGAGCGACACCTATGAAGTCAAGGCCGCCATATTAGCGGCGAAAGAGAATACAAAACTTCCTGTCACCGTCACCATGATTTTTGACGAGAAGGGGAAATTATTGACAGGCGGAGATGTGCCTGCGGTAGTGGCAATGTTAGAAGGGCTTCGAGTGGATGCGTTAGGACTTAACTGCGGGCTTGGACCAAGACAGATGCTCCCGGTGCTTAAAGAGGTCATGAAATACACCTCAATTCCCGTAATCGTAAAACCCAATGCAGGGCTTCCCAAGCAGAGGAACGGGGAAGTTTACTACGACGTAGAACCGGAGGAATTTGCGGAAACCATGGAAGAGGTCTTAAAGCTTGGCGTAAGCGCCATAGGCGGCTGCTGCGGAACTACGCCAAAGCATATTAAAGCTATGACAGAGAGGGCCGCAAGAAGAAAACCCCATCCGCCTGCTGGGAATGAAGATACCATAGTTTCCTCCTATGGCAGGGCCGTAGTATTGAACCGAAAGCCTGTGATTATCGGCGAACGGATTAATCCTACAGGAAAAAAGAAGTTCAGACAGGCATTAAAAGACCATGATATGGACTATATTTTAAGAGAAGGAATCACTCAGCAGGATAAGGGTGCGCATATTCTGGATGTCAATGTAGGCCTCCCGGATATTGACGAGCCGGCTATGATGCAGGAAGCTGTAACAGAATTGCAGAGTGTGACAAGTCTTCCTCTGCAGATTGATACTGTAAATATCCACGCCATGGAAAGGGCAATGCGAATCTATAACGGCAAACCTATGATTAATTCCGTGAACGGAAAAAAGGAATCCATGGACGCTGTTTTCCCGCTGATACAAAGATACGGCGGCGTGGTGGTGGCCCTTACCATCGACGAGGACGGAATCCCCAAAACCAGTGAAGGCCGGTGCCGGATTGCAGGAAAAATCATAGACGAGGCGGCAAAATACGGAATTGGGAAGAAGGATATTGTGGTGGATGTGCTTGCCATGACCATCAGCTCAGAGCCCGAGGGAGCGAAGATTACGCTGGATTCCTTAAGAAAAGTTCGGGACACCTATGGCGTGTGTACGGTTCTTGGAGTTTCCAATATTTCCTTCGGTCTTCCGTGCCGTCCGGTGATTAACGCCAATTTCTACACCATGGCATTGCAAAACGGATTGAGCGCAGGGAT
>CATLIP010000160.1 GCA_949957035.1 uncultured Lachnospiraceae bacterium | reverse complement strand
CTGAACGATGACAGTGTAGAATTCTCCAACGAGTCCCGCGTCAGGGAAGTCATGGAGACATACTGTTCCTTCATGCCGGGCGAGATTTTCCTGTCCAAGGCGAATGCAGAGCTGGAGTATGAGACCATCGACGAGGCAGACCTGAAAGAGGACGACGTTGTGGTCGAGCATATCCACGAAGAAGCCAAGATGGAAGAGAAAGAGAACGAAGACGGCGAAAAAGAAATGGTCGAGGTGGAGCCGGCGAAGGAGAAGGTCAAGATTGAGAAGCGTCCGGTCTCATTGAGCGATATCCATCCGCTGTGGACCAAGCACCCCAACGATTGCTCCGACGAGGACTATCAGGAGTTCTACCGCAAGGTATTCTTAGACTACAAGGAGCCGCTGTTCTGGATTCACCTGAACATGGATTATCCTTTCAACCTGAAAGGAATCCTGTATTTCCCGAGAATCAATACCGAGTATGATTCTATTGAGGGAACGATTAAGTTATATAATAATCAGGTATTCATCGCGGACAATATCAAAGAAGTTATTCCGGAGTTCCTGATGGTATTAAAGGGAGTTATCGACTGTCCGGATCTGCCGCTGAACGTTTCAAGAAGTGCGCTCCAGAACGACGGGTTCGTCAATAAGATTGCCGATTACATTTCCAAGAAGGTTGCAGATAAGCTTTCCGGAATGTGCAAGACGAAGAGAGAGGACTACGAGAAATATTGGGACGATATCAGCCCGTTCATCAAGTTCGGCTGCCTGAAAGACGAGAAGTTCTGCGACAAGATGAAGGAAGTCATCCTGTTTAAGAATATTGACGGGAAATACCTGACCTTGAAGGATTGTATCGAGGAGAACGGCGGCGAGGTCGTAGAGGCCAATGAGAAGAAGGATGAGGCGTCCGAGGGTGAGAATGAGGACGAGAACAAGGTAGAGGAGATTAAGACCACCATCTACTATGTGACGGATGAGATTCAGCAGAGCCAGTACATCAATATGTTCCGGAATCAGGGACAGGATGCCGTAATCATGAACCATAACATTGATTCCCCGTTCATCACACAGTTAGAGCAGAAGAATCCGAACGTCCGCTTCCAGAGGATTGACGCCGACGTTACGGATAACGTGAAGGAAGAGGTGGCGGAAGAAGAGAAGGAAGCATTCAAGGCAACGTCCGACAGCCTGATTGAGATTTTCCGCAAGGAGCTTGGCAACGACAAGTTGGATGTGAAGATTGAGAAGCTGAAAGATGAGAAGGTCGCATCCATGATTACACTGTCCGAGCAGAACCGCCGTATGCAGGAGATGATGAAGATGTACGGCATGGGCAATATGGGCGGCATGGATATGGGCGGAGAGAGCACGCTGATTCTGAATGTGAACCACCCGCTGGTGAAGTTCGTGGTAGAGAATAAGGAGAATGAGAATGTGTCCATTATCTGTAAACAGCTTTACGATTTGGCGATGCTGGCACATAAGCCGCTGAATCCGGAAGAGATGACGGCATTTGTACAGAGGAGCAATGAGGTCATGATGCTGTTGACGAAGTAGGCGACGTGACGTTCGCTGTTGGTGCATGGATAAGCCGCTTATTGTACAGGCAGGATAGAAGGATTGTTATAGGAGCAGCCGGGAAAAGAGACATTTTCGGTTGCTTCTTTACTTTTATCTGGCTAATTGAAAAGCAACATTTAGGGTGTCTATATTTATTTCTTGACTAATATATAACTATTAGCATATAATATAAGTACAACAATTAGTACGGTTTTTAGTACGGAAAGAGGTGTCCTATGATTGCAACAAAGCAGATGGATGTAAGAGCGAATATAAAAAAATATTTTGATATGGCGTTTAATGGAGAACCAGTTATTGTGTCTCGTAAAGAGAATCGAAATGTTGTTATTATATCAGAAACAGAATACAATGAATTATCAAAAGCGAAACAGAATGCAGAGTATTTGGCTAAATTAAATAGAGCAGATGAACAAATCAAAAATGGACAGGTCGTAACGAAAACCATGGATGAACTTCTGGCAATGGAGGAATAGTCAGACACAAGATAAAAAGATATTGAAGAAGATAAATCAATTGCTGCAGAGCATAGAACGGGATTGCGTCAAAACGCAATCCCGTTTCTGGAATATATCTTATTGCTTTTTCAATCTGAATTTCGATACCAGCTCGTTCAGCATACTTGCCTGACCGGATAACTCTTCACTGGCAGATGCACTCTTCTCTGCGGTAGACAGGTTGGACTGTACCACATCGGAAATCTGAGCGATTCCCCGGCTCACTTCCTCCGTTGCCTCTGCCTGCTGAGCGGAATATTCCGCGATTCCTTCGATCAGTCTGCTTACTTCTTCTGCCTGCGCTACGACCTCCATCATAGAAGATGCCGTATCCTCCGCCATGCTGGAACCTTCGGCAACGGCTTCCACCGTCTGGTCAATCAGAGTGGTGGTATTTTTTGCAGCCTCAGAGGACTTGCTGGCAAGATTACGGACTTCATCCGCGACTACTGCAAATCCCTTTCCGGCAGTACCTGCCCGGGCCGCTTCCACGGCGGCGTTCAGCGCAAGAATATTGGTCTGGAATGCGATGTCCTCAATGGTCTTGATGATACTGTGAATCTCCGTCGACTTGTCGCTGATTCTTTGTATTGCAGAATTCATATGCTGCATCTTTTCGTTGCTTTCCAAGATACACGTCTTAACATTCCGTGATATCTGGCTCGCCTGTTTCGCGCCCTGCGCGGTCTTCTGGATTCCGTCAGAAACCTCAGAAATGTGTGACGCAAGAGATTCCACAGCGTCGGTCTGCTGTGAGGAACCTAATGATAAGGTCTGTGCTCCGTCGGAAACGTACTCGGAACCGGTGGCCACTTGGCCGGCCGCCACATTAATCTGTCCCAGCGTCTCGTTGAGGGACCAGGAAATCCGCTCTAAGGAATCCTTGATCTTCGCAAATTCTCCCAGATATTCATGGGTGAGGGTAAATGCAAGATTGCCCTGAGAGATTTCATATAATTTTTCTGAAATTTCGTTAATATAGTCTACATAATCACGAAGACGTGTCACAGTCTTGCCGAAATTGTACGCCAGTTCGCCAAGCTCGTCGTTAGAGGTGTGGTTAATAGACTGATCTAGCTGGCCTTCTGCAATTCTTGCCGCTACATTGTTCAGTTCAGCTACCGGCTTTCCGATGATGTTTCTTACAAGGATGATAATCAGCGCTACCATGATTAAGACTGCAAATGCGGCTACCGACGACATGATGCCGGTCAGAGTATTCAAATCAGCAAGTACCTCGTCTCTGGATACATAGGATACTGCCATCCAGTCACAGTTGGGTATTTGGGTTACTTCTATGTATGTATCGTCATTGTAAAGACTTAGCCCTGTCGCCTTCTCCTGTATTTTTGTGGAAGCATAGGCATACAAATCCCCGCTGAACTCCCCCATGGACCTTCCGTTCATCTCCTTATCCGGATGACCGATGATGGTATTGGTCCTGGTGTCCACGAGGAAGATTCCTCCTGTCTTCTCCAGACGAATATCAGCTACGATATCGGATATGGAATTCAGATATACGTCTGCTGCTGCAACGCCCCTGACTTCTCCGGATCCACTCTTTAATACGCCGGATGCGCCCACAACATAGGACTGGCTGTCTTCATCAAAATATGCGTATCCAAATATAAAGTCTTCGGAGGTAATACCATCCTTGTACCATGGTTTCTCCAGTGCGTTGTAGTCTGGCCCTGGTACAAAGGATGCATGGTACAGGGTACCGTCCGTTGTTGCAACGTATAATCCCGCCGGATAAGCGTCATTTGTATTGGTGGTATGTTTGATGTATTCTACCATGCGTGGGATATCCATATCTTCATATTGAATCGTGTCCCGCTGCATCTCCAAGGTTGCCAATATTCTGCCCATCCATGCATTAACCTCCTGAATCGCCTTGTCTGTAGTCTCCTCCAGCAGGTTCTCGCTTTTGGCCAACAGCGCATCGGATACACGGCTGCGGACGATTAGCAGAAGTGCGCCAACCATAATCACTATGGTGGCCACGATTGCTATGACCAGTTTTCCCGTGATGCCCCATTTGTGCATCAGGGACCGTGATGCCGGTCTTTCATCTGTTCTTTTTTTACTTCTCATTCTCTTATCTCCTTTTAAGTTCATCTAACAAAAAGTCTAAATAAATTATAATTGATTTGTACAAAAAATACAATATTTCTGACAAAATTATGTCTATTTTTCCCGCTCAATCCCTGCTTTTCTAAAAAAGCCTTCCACATAGGCGTCCCATTCTTTTTCAAGGGACTTATCCATAGTGAAGGTGCGCATGGAAATTCCCGTGATACATTGCAGAATCGTACCGTCGTAATGGAAATTCAGGTACAGCCCTGTGATGTCGTCAGGGGAAAAGGTTTGGATTTGATGTTCTTTCAGAAAGTCTCCGAAATGCTCCGGCGCAAGGGAGAGAATGATTTTGAAGTTAAGGGGCGTGCGCTTCCCCTTAATAATATTGAAACAGAAATCCCGAAGCTCGCGCCAGTAGGAGTAGCTTCGTTCAGGATTCTCGTCGAAGAAGTCTTTATAAAGGAATCCGTTCAGAGTAAATTTGTTAAAGGTTGTGATCTCTCCCTCTATAAATGAGAATTGGTCAAAGGTCTCCTTAAGTAGAAGGTGGGACATACAGGATTTGGCTGATAATGTGAACATATTCATGGGAAAAACTCCTTTGCTTATTGTTAAAATCGTAGTTATTTAGGAATAGTATAGCATATATTTGACTTTTACAGGGAAAAACAGTACAATATTCTCATATATGCATTTTTTTCTCCTGGTGTTGGAATGGTGTTCTGAACACTAGTGTCATGGCAGGGGTGTAAACAGCGGCTTAAGGAGAACGAGGTTCCGTGAGCAGAGGACAAGAGAAGACGAAGAAGAAAAGTGAAGAAAGGGACGTCGTCCTGCGTCTGGCTGTTGCGGCTATGATTATCTGGATGGTCATTGGAGGGATTGTGTTTGCTGTTGGAGTGATGAATCCTAGGGAGGATCCCCGCAAGGGGCTTGCGAAGCTTGCCCAGATGGAGGAAGCGGATACGACAGAGATTGACGCGCAGATTCAAGAGCTTGAGGAGGCAGAGCGTGCGGCGGACGAGGCTTGGGCGAACCGGACTGTGAGCGAGAAATTTGCCAATTCATATGTGCTTGGGGATTCCATTGCCCAGGGTTTGTATGAGAACCAGGCTCTTGACAAGTCGTTTGTCACGGCAGAACGGGATACTGGCGTGTGTGAGACAGAGGTGAGCATGATTAAGAATCATGTTTCCAAGGCAATCGAAATAGGCCCCCAGGTATTGTTCCTTGCCTATGGGCTGAATGATATAAAAGCTGCGTCCGGAGATGCGGGGATATTTGTAATCGCGTACCGGCGCGTGTTGGACGAGCTTAAGGAGAAGCTGCCTGATACGAAGATTTATGTCAACAGCATCCTGCCGGTTACCCAGGAGGTGATTGACGAGGACGAGCTGTATGAGAATATTTCCGATTATAATAAGAAGCTCATGGAATTATGTGAGGAGGAAGGGGTGACCTTCATTGATAACGGCAGCCTGGTAAAAGACGAATACTACACCGAGGACGGAATCCATATGACGTCAGATTACTATGGGGAATGGGTGAATCACATGGCGGAGGCGGCGGAGTTGTAATGGTAGCAGGTTTATTTGACAGTGTTGTATTTTTATTTT
>CATLIP010000159.1 GCA_949957035.1 uncultured Lachnospiraceae bacterium | reverse complement strand
AGGATGTATTATTTGCTGAAAGAAGAGGGAGGGACAAATGATGACGAGGGAAGAGCGGGTCGAGAGTTTGATTCATTATCTGAAGCATGAAAGGGAAGGCTATGAGACAGTCCCGGAGCCTGTGGGCTATGAAGGGAAAAGGCGGCTTCTGCGAAGTCTTATGAACGTGCGTTTTCCGGGGGAGGCCGCAGAGGATTTTCTAGAGATGCAGGATGAGCTGCTTAAAGACGAAGCAGAAGAAAAAGGGATTGTGGATATACCGGAGATTCCGGTAATCCGGGACATTTACCCGTGCAGGGAAATCCGTAATGCAGACAGAATCTCTCTGTGGCGAGGGGACATTACAAGGCTTGGGGCAGATGCCATCGTCAATGCGGCAAACAGCCAGCTTCTCGGGTGCTTTGTGCCATGCCACGGATGTATTGACAATGCGATCCACTCGGCAGCAGGAATCCAACTGCGCAATGAGTGCGCCGCTATTATGGAGAAGCAGGGGCATGAAGAGCCGACAGGGAAGGCGAAGATTATGAAGGGGTATAACCTTCCGGCAAAATATGTCCTCCATACGGTAGGGCCGATTGTAGGGATGAAAGTGACGGAAAAGCAGAAGGAGGAACTGAAATCCTGCTATCTTAATTGCCTGAAACTGGCCGAGAAGAAAGGGCTTCATTCCATAGCATTCTGCTGTATCTCGACTGGGGAGTTCCATTTCCCGGGCAAGCTGGCGGCAAGGATTGCAGTCGATACCGTAGACCGCTATCTGTCGTCTTCTGCCCTTGAGCGGGTGGTATTCAACGTGTTCAAGGAAGAGGACTGGAATATTTATAAGAAGATATTTCAATGACGGAAGATATATTTTCGATTTAAAGCAAGGATGACGGATGCACCCTTGCTTTTATTGTTAAGAATGATTTATGATAAATGAATCTGAGTGAAAATGCGAAGGAGGCATACGGCATATGGAAAATCTGATTTTTAGTCTGAATGCAACGGTTCCGGTCTTCTTAATGATGGTTTTGGGTACATTTCTTCATAAAATAGGATGGATTGACGATGGGTTTGCGTCGAAGATGAATCAATTTGTGTTCCGCGTCCCTTTGCCGCTTTTGCTGTTCGGGGATTTGGCGGCGGTGGATTTCGCCGAAGTGTGGAATCCTAAGTTTGTGATGTTCTGTTTTGTTGTGACTGTGCTCAGTATCGGCATCTCGGCGGGGATATCATTTCTCTGGAAAGACAGGGCCATACAGGGGGAGTTTATTCAGGCATCCTACCGGAGCAGCGCGGCAATCCTTGGGATTGCATTTATCCAGAATATCTACGGAACATCTGGGATGGCGCCGCTGATGATTATCGGAAGCGTTCCGCTGTATAATATTATGGCTGTGCTTGTACTTGCGTTGTGCAGGCCCGGGCAGAAGGGGCTGCACCGGGAAGTACTCTGGAAAACCTTAAAAGGAATCGTGACGAATCCCATTATCCTTGGGATTGCGGCGGGACTTTTGTGGTCGGCGTTTCGGATTCCCATACCGCAGATTTTGGATAAAATGGTATCGAGCGTGGCAGGGATGACGACTCCTATGGGATTGATTGCCATGGGGGCGGCATTTGACATACGAAAAGCATTTGCGAAAATGAAGCCGGCGTGTACTGCCGCATTGATTAAGCTGGTAGGATTCTGCGCAATCTTTCTTCCTGCCGCTGTGGGGATGGGATTTCGGAGGGAAGAACTGGTGGCGATTCTGGTCATGCTGGGCTCGGCAACGACGGTGAGCTGCTATGTGATGGCAAAAAATATGGGACATGAAGGGGTGCTTTCTTCAAGCGTGGTCATGCTGACTACTCTGCTGAGCGCATTTACGCTGACGGGATGGCTGTATGTGCTGCGAAGTTCGGGGCTGATATAGGGATTCTGATGTATAAATATATGACAAATTTTCCATAGTGTGGTAAAATAGGAACATACGAAAGCAGAGTAAGACCCTTTGAGGTATCAGGGAGTAGGAGATAAAGTATGAGAAAATGGGTTGAGTATGCCGTAGAGAATTATAAGGGGAAGAATTCATTTGGGTTTCAGCTTGCAAAGGATTTGAAGGAGAAGCAGATTGAACGGGCAATCGAGCGGTATGCAAGGGGCGTGCAGCCGAGGGAAGTTGCGGCGGTTCTGGATACGTCTGCGTTCAAGTCTGGGAAGACGGGTTTTTTATTGACAGACCGCTATCTGTACAGTGACAAATGTAAGGACGACGGGCCGATTGGCCTGATGTTTCTGAAAAGTGTTTCCGTAAAGCCTGAGAATAATAGTTGTTGTGTGCTGACGTTTGAGGACGGCAGCAGGCGGGAGATTGATATCTCTGTGTTTCTGGATGTTGCAGACGTATTGAATCTGATTATTGAGCAGAAAGAGAAGTATGAAGCAGAGGAAAAAGGACGGGAATCGGAAGGAATGGATTCTGATTCAGGTGAAGCCGGGCATTCAGAAAGCGAGGCCGTTTCGGAGGGCGCAGGGAATCAAGGTGCGGGAACGGACGTTCCCGAAGGGCTTGAAATCAGGGTGGAGTTTGACTCGATGAAGAGTTACCCGGATTTGGAAGGCCAGGGAACGGATGAGAAGCCTGGGATTGAGAGAGAGACAGAGACAGGAGTTTTTGGGGATTCTGGAATTGCGGAAGAAGCAGGGACAGGGAGGAATCATGGAGTAGAGATAGGTATAGGAGTTTCAGAGGAATCCCCAATTGCGGCGGTGCCAAGAATGGCAGGAAAGCCTAGGATAGAGATAGAAGCGGCGGGGCAATCTGGAATAGAGATAGAATCAGTAAGAGAAGTTCAGGATAGAAAAGTGAAAGAAACAATGACTTTCGAGAAACTGCACGAATCGGGAACCCATGAGACGGCAATCGAGATTGTACGGATGGAAGATTTGGATGAGCTGGAGGAAACCGAAGAAGCCCGTGAGATGCGCTGGCTGGCAGATTTTATCCAGTCCGAGGAATTAGACTGGGGAGACGACATGGGAACTTCCCAGACGCTGCCGCTGGAAAAGGATTGGATTGACGAGATAGATGAGAAACCGTCGGAAGCTGCAAAAGAGGGGCATCCTGCAGGACAGGAGAAAACGGCAGAGGAAGAGGCCAGGGAGGAAGCAGCTTTATATGAAGAGCTGCTGAACCGGGCAGAGTCGGGGGATGCCGAGGCGATGTTCCGGGCAGCGGAATTTTATTACGCGGGACAGTATACGGCGAAGGATGAGAAACAGGCTTTGCGTTGGTTCCGCGAATCTGCTAAGTTAGAATATGTTCCTGCCATGCTCAGGATGATGAGATTCTACGAAAAGGGCGAGCTGGTGAAACAGAACTTTAAACTCAGCATGAGCTGGGCGAAGAAGGCGGCGGCGACAGGGGAAGCGGAAGGGAAGTATGCCCTTGCCGAGGCATATATTTACGGGGGCGCAGGAAAGCAGGATGTAGAAGCCGGATTGAAGATTCTGGACGAGATGGCGGCAGGCGGCGATGAGACGGCATTGCAGAAAGCGGAAGAGATACGCGGGAAAGTCAAGCGGGCAAAGGAACGGTTTGACGATGGAATCCGGCAGCCAAGCACTGCCTCCGGCAATTACGAGATGGGGCTGTACTGCCAGACTGGGGACGGTTTCTATACATATCCCAAGGAGGCGGTTCAATATTTCCTGAAAGCTGCTGAGAAGGAGCATGTTCATGCCCAGTATCAGCTTGCATTGGCGTACCATACGGGAGAAGGCACGAAGAAGAATGAGGACGAGTGTGTAAAATGGCTTGAGAAGGCGGCGGCCAAGAGCCATAAGGAGGCGATGGAGCTGCTGAATGAGATTCAGGAGAAGCAGCGGACGAAGCGGGAGAAGACAGAATTTAAGAATCACCTCAGGCAGGCGGAAAAAGGCGATGCCTATGCGCAGGCGAAAGTGGCGGAGCTGTACCTGAACGGAATCGGAGTCAAGGAAGATGTGGAGAAGGGCATCGAATGGTACGAGAAGGCAAGCGAGACGGACGAAGGGTATGCGGCAAGGCAGTTGGCGAAGATTTACAGCGAGGGAAAGTATGTGCCGGAGGATAGCGAGAAGGCGGCTTATTGGAGAATGATTGGCGGAGTGCTGGATGAATTATAGTTTTATGTTTGATAGAGAGAATATAGGGGGGATTTGGCGTTTATTCGGGTTAAGATGATAAAAATAATGCGATTCAGGTAAACCTCGTATTTTAAAAGAAAGTTTATCTGAATCGCTATTGATTGTGCTTTATAAGATACTATACTTGAGAGCAAGCTAGAATTAGAGTCTGACTCCGTTCCCTGTAAAAGGATGTTCTTTTTCATATTGGGCAGCCTCGGCGCTGATTTCTTCAGGGGTTTTTCCGTCAAAATATTCTCTTTGCCATTTAGTGTAATCAAATTTTTCGCGGATTATGATGGAAACAAAACGTTCTGCGTCTATGATACCTAACTGTTCGGTCAGGCATTTCATGCCTTTGCTCATGATTTCGGCGGTACTTGTAGACATTTTATTCACTCTCCATTTCTATAACAAATTCAATTGGTGTGACCATTTTTATTTCATTAGTAGCATATTTCAGCAAACGCTTGTCTGTAGATATAAAGTATTCACATCCGGCATATATAGCCGACGCGACATGGCAGGCATCTTTGAATTTCACTCCTGTCTGCATGATTTCTGCCGCTTTTGCTTCAATCATTATCTTGTGTTCGCCTCCTACATATGCGAACGTATTTTTATGGATAAAATCAAGAATAGTATTACGACGCATTTCAAAAGGATTGCAGCCGCATTCATAGCGCAGCATATAGGATGTGATCAATTCAAGTTTTTTATCTTTTATAAGATGCTGAATGTACAGTTTGGATTGCGTCTCTAAAGCTATCTTTATTTGAGACTGGTCATCGTATGGTCTATTGTAGCAACACATGTCAAGATAGATTTTCATCTCAGCTCTCCTTACAAAATGCTCAAGGTATTTATAATAGGTAGTATAACATGGAGATTTCGCTTTCTGCAAGGGAATTTCGCACCAGCCACCTTTATCCTAAGAAATGTTAGATAAATTGTAACATCTTAATACTTTCTGAAAATTACGGAAACTCCTTGACAAACATCTTCCCGGTGTCTATAATCCTGTTTAAAGTTCAAACAACAAATGATTATAGCACAAAGGCGTTGAAGAAGAGGAGTATGCATAAGTTCGTTCTGACAGAGAGAGTACCCGGTGAGACAGCGGCAGATACCGAACAGGACCGTCTGTTTTACAGGCTGAGAGGTATTTAAGGATTGAGATGCAGAAGGTAGCTTCGGAGCCGGATAGCTGACCCTTTTGAGCAGGAAGCGTAGGTTATCCCGGAGTCGTTCCCGTTAAAGAATAAGATGAGAGGTATAGGAGTCTTTCTTCTATACAGAATAAAGGTGGTACCGCGATTCGATTGATTCAATCGCCCTTTACACAGTAAAGGGCGTTTTTTTAATACCTCAATAAAGCAGGTGAGCCCTTACACACAGGAAAAGGACAGATACATTTAACTACAGGAAAGAGAGGGAATGTACATGGGGCAGAATCTTGAGACAACCTACAATCCAAAAGAAATTGAACCAAAGCTGTATGAGAAGTGGTGTAAGAACAAGTATTTTCACGCAGAAGTGGACAGAAGCAGAAAACCCTTTACAACCGTGATGCCCCCGCCGAATATTACCGGCAAGCTTCATATGGGGCATGCCCTTGATAACACCCTGCAGGATATTCTG
>CATLIP010000158.1 GCA_949957035.1 uncultured Lachnospiraceae bacterium | reverse complement strand
CAAGGCGACTCGTTTGACAGGTGGAGACAGGCTTTGGAGAGACTGGTGTCAAGGAAGAAGCCGGAGCAGGCGCGTCTTGTGCTGCCTGCGGGATTAAGCGTGACCAGAGTGCTTAAGCTTCCCGACAGCAGGGGAAAACAGTTGTCGGAGATGGCCTCAAGGGAGGTACGTGAGAATTTCCGTAACGAGATTACAGACTATTGCGTTGTCCGCCGGGAGAAGAAGGTCGGTGTGGATATCTGCGCAGGCGGTGTGGAGCAGGGGAATCTGGAAGGCTTTTTGCGCATTTGCAAGGAGGCGGGACTTCAGGTCAAGGGTATCACAGTTCCTATGGAAGGGTATTTAAGGATCATGCAATATCTGGAGCATTTCCATGAGCGGACAGCGATTTATCTTTTCTTTGAGGCAGGGAGTATGACCAGTATTCTTTGCCAGAAAGGACAATACCTGTATTCCAGCCGGACACGTCTGTTCAGTGAGCCGGGAACGCTGGATTTTGGGACGGAGATTGTAAGGAGTATCTCCGGTATTATCCAGTTTTACACAGGCCGAAGCCTGGAGGACCCCATTACCGAGGTCTGTTATGGGGGATGTCCGGACGAGGATTTTGAGGTAAGTGTGGAAGGAATCCGCAATCTGAATCTGGATGTGTCGCCTATGGTCATTGACCGGAAGATTTTCGTACCGGGGCGGGAGAAGGCAGCGGATTGGATTTCCTGTATCGGAGCGTTGATACGCGGCTCGAGAAAAGAGAAGCAGATTGACTTAAGAAGCGCAGGTCAAAAGTCTGAGGAGAAGGAAGGGCAGACTGTGAATATAGGCCGGCATCTGGTGATGCCGGGGATTATATTCTTAATCTGCGTACTGCTGACCGGAGGAATTGGGGTTGTGAATCAGATTGCCAGGGTTAAGAATCTGTCGAAGCAGGACTGGATTGAAAGCGTCCGGCGGGAAGGAACTTACCGGAAGGCGCAGGAGCTTCGCGAGCAGCTTGAAATTGTGGAAAACGGAATCGCCGCTGTAAAGCTTCTGGACCAAAATCTGTCTGCATACCCTGAGTTTTCAGGCGGTGTGCTGCGAAGCATTGAAGGCGTGGGGGGAAACCAGATTGGGCTGTTGATTACAGATTATGATGTTGAGACGGGGACTCTGACCTTTGACGCCAACAGTACGGCGGTAATTGATGTGTCCGGGTATATTTTACGGCTGCAGGAAACGGGCCTGTTTCATACTGTGGATTATACCGGATACACATTTGAAGACTGTTGGTATACGCTGTCTCTGTCATGCACGATGGAAGGCAGGGTTTATGGGGGAGGTGCGCAATGAGGCTGACGGATAAAGATATATTTCTGCTGAAATTGATGGTCAGCGTCCTGATTGTATTTCTGATGGTTCGGTTTTTGATTATGCCGGGCATTGAGGTTTATCAGGAGAATCAGATTGAGAGCCGAAATCTGGATGCCACGATTGAGGAAATGCAGGCGGCAATTGATGAGATTCCTTCATTGGAGCAGGAGATTGAAGAGAGAAAAGGGGAGCTTAAGGACATTTCCGCAAAATATTATGAAGGAATGGAGAACCGGCAGGTGGACGAGCTGTTGACGGGACTTGCTTTGAAGGCGGGGCTTTTCCCGGTTTCTCTGTCCATTGGAGAGGCGCAGGCAGAGATACCGCAGGCTTATCTATATGGAAGGCTTTCAGGAGAGACAGATGCGGCAAAAGGTTCAGAGGATGATTCAGAAGGCAGCGATAACCGGACGGACGACGAAGTGGACAACAGTGGATTAGAGGACGACGAAGGGACGGATAAGGCAGGTACGGCGGCAGGCGGATATATCAGAACCGTCAATTGTACGATGGCGCTTCAGGGAAGCGCCAATCAGGTGTACCAGTTTATCGATGATATTGCGCATAATTATCCGTCAATTCAGATTCGGGCTATGCATGTGAGCGAGCGCACGTATCTGGATACGGAATGGAACGTAGTGGAGCAGTCGGAGGTAAGTTTTGATTTGGCTGTCTATATGCATGACAGTCTATAGCGGAAGATTAGGAGGGGGAATGGAGTCGTGAGGACGAATCTGAGGATTGGGGAGATATTAGAAGAAAGAGGATACGTAGATGCCGGACAGATGCAGGAAGCTTTGGCATATCAGAAAGAGCACAGAGATAAGCGGGTCGGTCAGATTTTGATAGAGCTTAACTTTGTAACAGAGCAGCAGGTATTGGAGGCTCTTGCAAGCAGGCTGGAATTGGAAATCGTAGACGTTGCGTCCCAGCAGGTAGATTTGGAAGCGGTTGCCATGGTTAACAAAGAATTGGCGGAAAAGAATCTGTTCCTTCCCTTAAGCGTAACAAATCGGACAATGGTTCTGGTGACAAACGACCCTCTGAATTATTTTGCGTTGGAAGAGGTGCGCCAGCAGACGGGATGTTATCTCCAGATTTTGTTAAGTGAGGAGAAGCCCCTTCGTCAGGCAATTTCTTATTATTTTGCAGAGGTTGGGGCAAAGCAGGCGGCTACGGAGGCGAATGCCGGTTTCGGGGCAGATGATTTTGACGACCTTGACCTTACAGAGCTTTCGAATGTCGAGGAAGAGGCGCCGATTATTCATCTTCTGAACAGCCTGGTAGAGCGGGCGATTAAGAGTAATGCCAGCGATATTCACATTGAGCCTTTTGAACGCGAGACGAAGGTAAGAATGAGGATTGACGGTGTGATTCTGGAATATGTGGCAATACAGAGAAATGTTCACCAGCCCTTGATTGCTCGGATTAAAATTATGGCAAATCTGGATATTGCTGAGAAGAGAATCCCTCAGGACGGACATTTCCGGGTAAGGACCGAGAGCGGGTACGTCAATATCCGAGTATCCCTTATGCCTACTGTGTTTGGAGAAAAGGCAGTGCTGCGTCTGCTTACATCTTCAGGGCAACTGGACTATCCGGATCAGTTTGGAATGGATGAGGACAGCTATGGAAAGTTTCTGCCGATGCTGAACAGCAGCAACGGAATCATCTATATTACTGGTCCCACAGGAAGCGGAAAATCCACCACGCTTTATATGGTGCTGGAATATCTGTCGGGGCGGATGCTGAATATTGCCACAATTGAGGATCCTGTGGAAAAGAATGTGGCTGGTATCAACCAGACACAGGTGAATCCGGTGGCAGGACTGACCTTTGAGACGGGGCTTCGTGCGTTGCTGCGCCAAGACCCGGATGTAATAATGGTAGGTGAAACCCGAGACGGCGAGACGGCGGGAATTTCTGTGCGTGCGGCTATTACAGGCCATGTGGTATTGAGTACGCTGCATACAAACAGCGCCGCTTCCAGTATTGTCCGTCTGGAGGATATGGGAGTGGAAACCTATCTGGTAGCAAATTCACTGGTAGGGGTTGTCGCTCAGAGGCTGATGCGTAAGGTATGTCCGCATTGTGCGCAGGAGATGGCGACAACCCCGCAGGAGAGGGCGTTTCTTGGGGAAAGCATAGGGACTGTGGTAAGAGGCAGAGGGTGTGCGCACTGTAATAATACAGGTTACAGAGGCCGTATTGCCGTACATGAGATATTTGCTGTAGACGCCGCGCTGCGCCGAATGATTAGCAGTCATGCGAGCATGGAAGAAATCGAGAACTATGCCAGAGAGAAGCAGAATATGCGCACTTTGAAAGAAAACGGGGTAAGGCTGGTGGCAGAGGGGATTACTACGATAGAGGAATTGATGAAGATTGCTTATGAGTAATATTTTACAATATGTCAGAAATTTCTCACAGATATGTGCATATCTACTATTGTATATTTCTGGTTTTTGTATTATGATAATAACAGGCTGGATTTGTGTTCAGGTCTATATACTAAAAAAGGAGGGTACATACTATGGCACACGTAATTAGTGATGAATGTGTAAGCTGTGGAGCATGTGAGGCTGAATGTCCGGTAGGCGCAATCTCTCAGGGTGCAGATCATTATGAGATTGACGCTGACGCTTGTGTTGATTGCGGCGCATGTGCAGCTCAGTGTCCTACAGGAGCTATCTCCCAGGGTTAGGAATTGTGAAGGAATCGTCGAGGGTGATTCCCGGTTCCGTATACATTGACTATGAAAAGACAGAAAAAAGCGCTGCAAGAGATGCGGTGCTTTTTTTGTATTCCTGACACAGTTTTACTTGTTTTGCACAAATGTCATGTTATGATAAGTGGGACAAGTTTTGATAAGGGGGTATAGACCATGAGCAGTAGCGCATTAGAACAGTTGAAGAGGGAGACAAAGGATGATGCGAGGCTTTTCGGCTGCATCAAAGAACTATACGAGCAGGGAGTCCCGTTCTCTGAGTTAAAGGCATTGATTCCGGACCTTAGGAGGACGAGAGACCAATTACATATGAAACGGATGTTGGAGAATAACAATGAGGTTCTGCTGTCCATGATTACGAAAGAGATGTCCTTTATGCTGGATGCAAAGGAACGGCGGGAAGAAGAGTCCTTCCGTAAATTAGACCAGCTCATCCGCCAGCAGCAATCCTATCGGAAGAGTGCGGCGGAGGCCGGTCCGGTGGAAAAATTAAAAAGATTCTTCCTGCCTGCTTAAGTTGGCGAACTTTGTGTACTCGCCCAACCAGGCCAGATTAACGGTCCCTACAGGACCGTTTCTTTGTTTTGCAATAATAATCTCTGCCTGTTTCTTGAACTCGGAGTCTTTGTTGTAATACTCATCACGGTAAATGAACATCACAACGTCTGCATCCTGCTCAATCGCCCCGGATTCGCGCAGGTCGGAGAGCATCGGCCGTTTGTCCGGACGGCTCTCTACCGCGCGGCTTAACTGCGACAGAGTAACCACGGGAACGTTTAATTCTCTTGCCAGCCCTTTTAAAGAGCGGGAAATCTCAGAAACCTCCTGCTGTCTGGATTCTTGGCTTCGTCCTACGCCGCCTGTCATTAGCTGAAGATAATCGATGATGATGACATCCAGGCCATGCTCCAGCTTGTATTTCCGGCATTTGGAGCGTAACTCAGAGATGGAGATTCCAGGGGTGTCGTCGATAATCAAACGGGATCTCCCGATAATTCCGGCTCCCTCGATGAGCTTCTCCCAGTCAGAATCTTTCATGTTACCGGTTCGGATTGCCTGTGCGTCTACCTGTGATTCCAGAGAGAACATACGGTTTACAAGCTGCTCCTTGGACATCTCAAGGCTGAAGATTGCAACGCTTTTATCCTTCTTAAACGCAATATACTGCGCAATATTCAGGACAAATGCGGTCTTACCCATGGAAGGTCTTGCGGCCACCAGAACCAAGTCCGAGGGCTGCAAACCGGACAGCTTGTAATCTAAATCTATAAATCCTGTTGGGATACCGGTGACAGTTCCCTTATTCTTTGAGGCTTTCTCGATTCTTTCCAGCGCATTTAACACTATCTGTTTAATAGGTACAAATTCACCGGAATTGCGCTTCTGTAATAATTCAAAGACGGATTTCTCCGTCTTTTCCAGTATCGCCTCTAAAGATTCGCTGCCGGCGTAACAGATATTGGCAAGCTCTTCGTTCAGGCGGATTAATCTGCGCATCACAGACTTGTCTGCAACAATCTGTGCATAATACTTGACATTTGCCGAAGTTGATACCATATTCAGAAGGTCGCGGGCAAACTCAAGGTTTGAAATCTCAGCAGGAACATCTTTTGTGCGCAGCCGTTCCTGCAGTGTAATCAGGTCTGCCGGCTGTCCTTCATTGAACAGCTCCACGATGGAGTCAAAGACGACGCCATAGGCGCTCTGATAGAAATCATTGCCGCTGATAATCTCTGAGGATGTGGTGATGGCATCCCGGTCCATCAGCATGGCGCCGATG
>CATLIP010000157.1 GCA_949957035.1 uncultured Lachnospiraceae bacterium | reverse complement strand
TAAAATCACTTTATTGCCGGAAATTAAATTTTTCTTAATTTGATTATAGATTATTGTACCTTGTTCACGAGTAAGAGCAGAAGGACTTTTAATTAAAGATGCAACATTTAGAGTTACTATATTCATTTGCCATACCTCCTAAAAAATTATTAAATCATTGTTGTTTTTATCAAAAAAATACCATTGTTTGTCTTTTAAATTTATAGTTATTGTTACAATTGTGCCTGGAAAAGGTAGCGCCAGTGTATTAAAACATTCTTTATTTGTTTGCAGCTCATATATTTCACTATCAGAAATCAATATAAAAGATCCATTATTATGTTTAAGAAAATCTAATAATGTACTAAACCCAAGTCCGCCGGGAGCTTCCAATGCCTTTGTGGAGTTGCCTGGAATAATTGCCCATTTCAAAGCATTACTAGGGATATCCATGGAAGTAGTTCTTAAATACGACGTTACATTCTCAGAGATTGTTTTTCCTATATCAACAATGGAAAAGCACAAATTCATACTTTTCGGAAAAAATTGTCCGCACACATATACATAAGAGCTATTGGCATGGTCAATCACATTATTGAACATTTCTAGAAAGTTATCTATAATACTATTTTTATAAACAGAATTCATTATTGGCAAATTATTACGAGAAAAAACATTTAGCAAAAGGTAGCGTTCAAAATCGACTAAATGTTCAGTGGTAGATTTGAAAATATCATAACTCATTGTATTATGATATATATCATCTAGATTATCCCAAGTAAAATATCTGTTAAAGCCATTTTTCTGCATCACTGATTTTATTTTAGGATGTAAATTTCGTAAAGCTATTTTATGTTTCCTTCTTGCCATTGTACTATCTACGCAACAACCAAGTACGGCTAACAAATTAGCGGCTAAGAAAGTTATATTTGAAAAGTCTAATATAATCCTTTGCTGGTCAAGTGTATTGAGGATATGGTATAGTTCAATGAGTTTGCTATATGTGGCTTTATTGTTTTTCAAATTATTTTCAAAAGAAAAAATGATTTCATGTTGTTCAATCATTAGTTTTGCCCCATTATTTAATATTTTACTCTTATTATAGAGATATGTTAGTGTTTTTGGTAACTTTACTGCTCGTAACACACTAGGGTACTGTCTGCATTATATTCAGTCAAACCTTCTTGTCTATTCGCCCATCTGCCGCGTTGGATTTTCTAGCCGTAGCCACCGCTACGCCGTCGAAAATCCGCCTTGCATATGAACGAATATCCTGCGAAGTTTTGCCAAATAAAATGTAGACAGCACACTAGCAATTATTATAATAACGCATCGGTTTATCATCAGAATAAGTCTTCCAATGTTGCTATACAGCAGATTAAGGACAGACAATATCCGCAGTCGCCAACATGATTTTCGGGAGAAATCCTGTTGGTGGGCATTAACTATACCAATGACTGATTGCGGTTGATAGTTTCCTGTATCATATTCTGGCAATAGGGCGCAATCCGTTTGCGTGTCTCCTTATCCAGCTCTTTGGGGTAGATTGGCTTGCCATATTCAATCACAACATGGGTCTTCTCAATCTTAGGGATATGCTGCTCGAACATGGTGTGCGTATTATTCAGGCTGATTGGCACGATAGCGCAGCCTGATTTTTCTGCAATCTTGAAGGAGCCGCTGTGGAAGGGGAGCATGCTGAGTTCTTCCCCGTCGTTGCGCGTCCCTTCCGGGAAAATGCAGATGGAAATTCCCTTTTTAATGTGGTCGATTGCTTCGAGGATGCTTTTCAGTCCCTCTTTCGGGTTATCTCGGTCTAAGAAGAGACAATACAGCCGTTTCATCCAGTCCCGGAGGATAGGGTAGCGGAGCATCTCCTTTTTCGCAACGTAGCCGGTCAGACGTTTACAGCGGGAATAGGTCAGCAGGATGTCAAAATAACTCCTGTGGTTTGCGATAAAGAGTACCGGTTCGTCCGGTACATTTTCTTCGCCGATTACGGTTACTTTTACTCCGGTAATCCATAAGATGACCATAAACGCCCACTGTACCACACGGAGACAGCGGTAGTCGCTTGCTTCTTGATTGAAATGCTTCATGCATTTGCCAAGCGCCCATTCAATCACAAGCATGGGGATTCCGAACAGCAGGAAGGAGAAAAGGAAAAGGACTAGAAATATAAACCTAATCATCAGCTTCATCCTCCAATCCGGACGTCAGTTTATTTTCCCCATTGATATCCGCCTCCGAATCCTCTTCCGTCAGTGGCTCCTCCTCTGCCGCCGGCATTGGAAGATGATACCTTCCATATAACACCGTATCCTCCCTGAGCGCCTCCGCCAGTTCCTCCCTAAGCGCCCCTTCCGAGAAGCGCCAGCTCCAATTGCCCGAAGCAGTCCCGGGAGTGTTCATCCTTGCCGAAGAGCCGTATCCCAGCACATCTTGGAGCGGAAAAATCACATAACCTGCGATACTGCCCAGTGCGGCTGCAATCAATTCCCGGCAGATTCTTGTGTCATCATCCGTACAGCGTACATACCGGCGAAGCCTGCGCTGACAGTCTTGGCTTAGGGTTTTGTACCAGCCAAGCGTGGTGTCGTTGTCATGGGTTCCTGTATAGCAGACACAGTCCGGGTCAGTGAACCGGTAAGGCAGGTAATCACTTTCTCCAAGGTTATCGAATGCAAACTGCAATACCTTCATACCGGGGAAATGGAATTCCTTTCGCAGTGCGTCTACCTCCGGCGTAATAATCCCTAAATCCTCCGCAATAATCGGAAGGTCGTCGCCCAGTGCATCCTGGATTGCATGGAACAGCTCATATCCCGGCGCAGGAATCCATTTTCCATTAATAGCAGTCTTCTCGCCGTAAGGAATGGCCCAGTAAGACTCGAACCCGCGGAAATGGTCAATGCGCAGGATATCAAGGGACTTCAACTGATGCCGGATACGGGAAATCCACCATGAGAAACCTTCCTTCTCATGGGCCTCCCAGTCATACAGCGGATTCCCCCACAACTGCCCGGTGGCTGAAAAATAATCCGGAGGGACGCCTGCGACTTTCAGCGGGAATCCTTTGGAATCTAACTGGAACAAATGCTGGTTCGCCCAAACGTCGGCGCTGTCCATGGAAACGAAGATGGGAATATCCCCGATAATCCTCACGTCGTGTTCATTGGCGTATGTTTTCAGTGCATGCCACTCTTTATAGAAGCTAAACTGGAGGAACTGATAGAAACCAATCTTTTCCTTCAATGTACTGCGCAGTTTTTCCTTGAACTCTGGGGTAGGCATCCGGTATTTGTCTTCCCATTCAAGCCAGCTTACCCCGCCGTTTTCCGATTTGCACGCCATGAACAGGGCGTAATCGTTAAGCCAGCCCTGCTCTTCCTGTATAAAATCTAAGTATTCTGTGTAAAGAGGAAGCTTCTTGGGACCTGCATCCATGAAATGTGCGTATGCCTTCTCATACACGGACTGCTTCCACGGAATAATGGCGCCGTAATCTACAGAATCCGGGCAGCAGGGCGGGACATCCGCAAGGTCGTCAGCCGTAAGAAGCCCAAGCTCCATCAAGTGGGCGGGGCTAATTAAAAGCGGCTGCCCCGCATAGGCAGAAAAACTCTGATATGGGGAATCCCCGTATCCGGTGTGGGTCAGGGGAAGAATCTGCCATAGATGCTGTCCTGCCTTTTTCAGAAAATCTACAAATCTGTACGCCGCATCTCCCAAATCACCAATCCCGTATGGGGACGGAAGAGAGGTGGGATGCAGCAGAATCCCGGAAAGTCTCTCACTATTTTTCATAAAAATCTCCTTCATCCATTTTCATAATCACTAATAAAACCAATTATACTACAAAATTGGAATTTTTCCTAGACTTGGAGTGTATGATGTAGAGAGAATATATTGTGAGAAGTTACCGCACGCCCTGGCGTTTCATTGGCGCAGGGCAGAATGGAACTTGGCAAGAGGTCCTTATGAAAAGATGCTATACCTTACTGGACAAAGTCCACCCGCCCCGCATGGGGCATGCATCGCGGTGTGCCCTTGGGTATACCTTTTTGGCCCTGCCCATCTGTATCCTGATATTATCGGCATGTGCCGCAGGAAAGACAGACAACGGGAAAATAAGAAATGTCGAGTTTACCGTGGTTGACAGGGAAGACGTTCCTCAGGAATTTCAGGTTCAGATCGAGGAAAAAAAAGAAGGAGAGATGAAGCTTTATTACGGCGACAAAGGATATCTCTATGCCGCCAGAGGCTATGGAGTCCGGGAAACCAGCGGATACAGTGTGACAGTAGACCAGTGTTTTGAGACGGAGCAGGAGATACGGATTGGGACCAGTCTCTTAGGCCCAGGAAAAGAGGAGAAAATCCTCAAGAAAAAAACCTACCCTTATGTGGTGATAAAGATGGAGTATACGGATAAGCAGATTGAATTTGAGTAGGAGGCAAAAGGCATGGAATATGTAACCAGACAGATGCAGACTTACAGGACAGGAAACAGAATCACCGACCAGTTCTACATTGACGATGATTACAATGTACCGGACGCAAAAAGTGACGTCAAGAAAGTAATCTTAGGAGAAGGGAACCTCACCGTAGAGGATATGAAGGTGGTGGAGAATTACATAAGGGTATCCGGGAAAATGAATTTCAAGGTCCTGTACGTGACAGACGAAGGGGAAACCAGGCTTTCCTGCCTGGAGGGCAGGATTCCTTTCGAGGAAATGATTTATCTTGAGCAGGAGCCGGTGGGAAACCTGTTCGTCCAGTCCTCAAGCGCAGACCTGACGGTTACGGCTATCCATTCCCGGAAGCTGAGCATCAAGACGTTAGCGGAGCTTACGGTATGCTCGGAAGGGAAGCAGGAGTCGGAGCTTACGACGGATATCGAGTGCGGGCAATCCTTGTACAAGAGGTTCGAGAGTAAGGAATTTTTGAAGGTATTTGCGACGATGAAGGATACCTACCGAATCAAGGAAGAGGTGTCCATCGGAGGGACGAAGGAGAATATCGGCACACTTTTGTGGACGGAGGTGACGAGCCGGAAGCTTGACACCCGCCTTGAGGCAGATGAGCTGCGGATACAGGGAGAGCTGCTTTTGTTCTGTTTCTATGAATCTCTGGACGGTAAAACAGACTGGATTGAGCAGACGGTTCCTTACGAGGGGCGTATCGAGTGCTATGGGGCGCAGGATAAGATGTACCATCAGATTTACCCGGAGCTTAACGATGTCAATATTGACGTGCGGATGGACGAGGACGGCGAAATGCGTCTAATCGGGGTGGAGGCGACCTTGGAGGTGCGGCTGATTGTTTACGAGGAGGAACGGCTTGAGATACTTGCAGACGCCTATTCACTGGAGCAGAACTGCACGCCTAAGATTACGGAGGAGCAGATGGAGCGGCTGCTGCTTCAAAATCATTCTAAATGTAAGGTTACGGAACAGTTGTCATTGCCGGAGATTAAGGATGACATCTTACAGATATGCCACAGCAGCGCGCGGATTCAGGTGGAGCATACTGAGGCGGCGGAGAATGGCATCCAGATTGAAGGGGTGCTGCATATTAGTTTCCTGTATGTGAAGGCGGACGACGCGATTCCTTTCGACACATGGCAGGGAATGGTTCCGTTCTCCTATCTGTTAGAAAGCAACGAGACGGCGGAGAATATGACTTATGGGCTGACTTATGCGGTGGAGCAGCTTTCCATCGGGCTTCTGGGGACGGATGAGATTGAAATCAAGGCGGTGCTGGCGTTCCATAGTTTCCTGAAAGAGCCGGTTTGTATCCGGAACATCCGGGAGATAGAATTTACGCCCTTTGATATGGAAGAAATGGAGAAACGCCCGGGCATTACGGGGTATATCGTCCGCGACGGCGATATCCTGTGGGATCTTGCTA
>CATLIP010000156.1 GCA_949957035.1 uncultured Lachnospiraceae bacterium | reverse complement strand
GGCATGGACCGCCCTGGCAATGGCGCAGGCCGCGTCATCCGCATTGATATTATATGTGTGAAACTCTTCATCCATTCCTACAGGACACACGATTGGAAGAAAATCTTTTTCCAGAAGATCAAACAGGATATCTGCATTCACATGCTTTACCTCGCCCACAAAACCGATATCCTCTCCGTCTGCATATTTTTTCTCTACCTTTAGAAGCGCGCCGTCCTTGCCGCTGACTCCGATTGCCCTGACACCCAGACTCTCCACAAGCTGAACCAACCCCTTGTTGACCTTGCCAAGCACCATCTCGGCAAGCTCCATAGTAGCCTCGTCCGTCACTCTAAGCCCATTGACAAACTTCGGCTCCATACCGACCTTCCCGACCCATTTACTGATTTCCTTGCCTCCGCCATGTACAATGATTGGCTTAAAGCCTACCAGCTTCAGAAGCGTAACATCCTGAATGACCTGCTCCTTTAGCTGCTCGTCTACCATTGCGCTTCCACCGTATTTTACCACAATAATTTTTCGATTAAACCGCTGGATATACGGCAGCGCCTCAATAAGGACCTCCGCCTTATCCAGATATTTCTGCATTGATTGATTCATGATTCCATATCTCCTGTCTATGTGCACTGCTTCATTCTGCTCCCTTATAATCCAAAAGCTTAACTTCTATAGTCTGCGTTAATCTCAATATAACCATGGGTCAAATCGCATCCCCAGGCTGTAGCTTCCTTATCCCCCATCTTGACGTCTGCAATCGCCGTCACCTCTGATTCCGACAGAATCTTTGTGGCTTCTGCCTCGCTATAGTCAACCGCGGTACCATTCTCAATAATCTGAATCCTGCCAGCCTTACTCTCGAAGAACAAATCCACCTGCTCCGGGTCGAACTGTGCTCCCGAATATCCCATTGCACAAAGGATTCTTCCCCAATTCGCATCATGTCCGGCAATTGCCGTCTTTGTAAGATTAGAGCAGACGATAGACTTCGCCAGCGTCTTTGCCTGTCCGACACTCTCACATCCGATTGCCTTTACCTCGAACAACGCCGTCGCACCCTCGCCGTCGCCGGCAATCTTTTTGGCAAGATATTCATTAATCACATGCAGCGCCTCCCGGAAATTAGAAAAATCCTCAGTATTATCCAGTATCTCCGGATTCTCTGCCATTCCGTTCGCCAATAGGAGCACCGTATCGTTGGTGGAGGTATCCCCGTCCACAGAAATCATATTGTAAGTATCTTCAATATCTTCACTCAATGCCTTCTGCAGCGTCTCTTTCGCAATCACAGCATCTGTGGTGATAAACGCAAGCATGGTACACATATTAGGATGAATCATACCGGAGCCTTTCGCCATACCTCCGATAGTCACAGTCTTTTTGCCAACCTCAATAGTCACTGCAAGCTCTTTTTCGCAGGTATCTGTGGTCATAATCGCTTTTGCCGCCGCAGTGCCATTTTCCAAAGAGCCGTTCTTCTTCTCTGCCAACGCCATAATCCCGGCTGCCACCTTGTCCATGGGAAGCTGTTTTCCGATTACCCCCGTTGAGCCAATCAGAACCCCCTCTTCGGAAATATTCAGCGCGTCTGCCGCCGCCTTGGCTGTCTCCCTGCAATACCCAAAGCCTTCCTCACCCGTACAGGCATTGGCAATCCCGGAGTTCACAATGATAGCCTGAACATCCCCGCCGCCTTTCACCACCTGCTGGTCAAAACGTACAGGAGCGGCTTTCACCACATTCTTGGTGAACGTCCCCGCCGCAATACATGGAACCTGGCTGTAAATCATCGCCATGTCCGTCCTGTCCGTATACTTGATTCCTGCCGCCGTTGCTGCCGCCTCATAACCCTTCGCCGCGGTCACGCCGCCTTTTATCTTTTCCATCTTCAAATCCTCCTTTGCGTGGTGCTTCTCTTATTGTTGGTTAAATGCTGTTATATTCTTTTCGTTCAGTACAAAATCATAATAATTCAAATCAAGCCTCTTTGTCCACCCAATGGTATTCCAGAATGCATTGCCGATATCATTCCTGGTAAACGCAATCAGGCAGACCTTGTTAATCTGTTCTTTTTTCAGCTCCTCCATGGCCCGCACTACCATTGCCTTGCCAATCCCGCGCCGCCGGTAAGCCTCGTCTACACATACGTGATACAGACATCCCCGCCTCCCGTCATGGCCGCAAAGAATACTCCCGACTACTTTTCCATCCTCCACAGCCACAACGCTGGTGACAGGATTCCTTCTTAAGAAACGCTCAATCCCTTCCCTTGAATCATCCACACTTCTCAGCCCAAATCCCCGTATCTTGGTCCACAGGGCATATACCTCATCATAATCTTCCATCGTCATTGTCCGGATCATAAGTCCACCTCTGTTTTTATCTGTATCTTCTGGCACCCTTCCAATCATGTGTGTCCCAATCGTCTAGGGGAACATGGGGACAAGTTCTAATCCCTCGTTTTCAGGCAATCCAAACATCAGGTTCATATTCTGCACCGCCTGACCTGCCGCCCCCTTCACAAGATTGTCGATAGCTCCCATCATGATAATTCGGTTCGTTCTCGGGTCAATCTTAACATTGATATCCACATAGTTACTGCCCTCTACCCATTTCGTCTCCGGACAGACGCCCTCTCCAAGAAATCTGATGAAATGCTCATTCCCATAATATTTATCATAGACAGCCTTCACAGCTTCATAGGTAACCTCTTTTTTCAGTGAAGCATACTCTGTCACCAGGATTCCCCGATTCATGGGAACCAGATGAGGAGTGAAATTCAGTACAACCTTCTCCTGTGCGGCATACCCCAACTGCTCCTCAATCTCCGGCGTATGTCTGTGCGAGGCCACTCCATATGCCTTGATATTCTCATTGACCTCACAGTAAAGATTCGGAACCTTGGCGCCCCTTCCCGCACCGGAAACGCCGGATTTGGCATCGATAATCAGAGTCGCCATATCGATGATTCCTTCCTTCGCCAGCGGATACGCCGTTAATATCGAACAGGTTGTATAACAGCCAGGATTCGCAACCAGCCTTGCTTTTCTGATATCCTCACGGTTTACCTCACAAAGCCCGTAGACCGCTTCTTCTATAAATTGGGGACTTTTATGCTCAATACCGTACCATTCTTCATATACTTCTACATCCTTGATACGGTAGTCTGCGCTTAAGTCAACGACCTTTGTCTTATCCAGAATCTCTTCCTTCATCATTGATGCGCAGAACCCCTGGGGAGTAGCCGTAAAAATAACATCCGCCTGCTTTGCCAATTCTTCCATATTGTCATCCAGACATTTTTCATCCACAATCTGGAACATATTCTGATATACATCTGCATACTTCTTATCTATATAACTTCTGGAGCCATACCAGATTATCCTGACATCCTTATGCCCTGTCAAAAGACGTACCAGTTCGCCCCCGGCGTATCCTGTGGCTCCGATAATACCTGCTTTTATCATTCATCCAACATCCTTTCCCCGTCTGTAACTGTATTTTATTGGCTTCAATCAATATAAACCAAATCTGTGTGCTTGTCCAGTGGGACATTGCACAAATATGCGGCCTGTAGTCCGCAATAAAAGAACTTGCATAATTATACATCTATTTTGTATATTATGCAAGCTCTTTTTCAATTAAATACACTTTAAAACACTGCCCGTCTTACAGCCAAAAACCTGCGGATATTTCCATTTTCCCCATCCAAGGGAATATCCTGATAACGGTAGATACTAAGCAGGATTCCAATCAGCGTATTCGTCACAAGGACTCCGGTTCCTCCGGAAGTAAGGAACGGGCAATATACTGCCCCTAAAGGAAGAACTCCCGTATTCACCAGCACATAGAATACAATCTGTACAATCAGTACGGCAGTACATCCAAAACCCATGATACTTCCAAGATGGTTATTCTGCCCCACCGACATCCCCATAAAATATACGAATACACCTACCAACAGGCCAATTACAAGAACCGCCGCCAAAATTCCATAGCATGCTATAATATACAGCAGGCTGTAATCCATACCTGTCATAATCCCCTCTATAGATTTGGCAGCATTCTGGCCTTCACCGCCTCCAATCCACCGGCAGCCTGCGAGAATCCCGCGAAGAAGCCTTATCTGATATCCGGCCTCCTCACTTCCGGGATTCAGTAAAAGCCTGACACGCATATACTGATAAGAAGGACCGGACAGGAACAACTTCAGATAACAAATACCCGCCAACAGCATTGTCCCTCCCCACACTGCTGCCAGCGTCTTTCCCTTTGACGATTGAAACCATCCTTTCATGACTGCAAAGGTCAAAATCAGCAAAAAAGTAAAATACAGCATAAGCGCCGTCACAACGCTTGGAACCCTTAGAGCAACACACAAGGCAGGAAGCATCCAGAGAAAACATTTCCCTACTGCAAGATATCCCTGCCCGCGATAGCGGTACACGATTGCCCCATACAGCGGTACAAAAAGGAAACATAATAGCTTGACATTTAAAGCAATCGGCAGTATAGGCAGACTCATCCACTGTAACGATCCGTTCACCTCTACTCCAAACAGATTCATTCCTCCGATTAAGACAACAAATGCCGCGATTGTAATCTCCCGCGCCCATCGCCCAATCCGGCTGTAATCTGCATAACAGATTCCCACCATAACCGCCAGGCCAACCGGCAGCCATCTGATATAATCCCTTGTAATAAAATTCTCTTCTGAAAAATTGTTTTGCAAAAGATTCATGAGCACATAGCCCGCCGCATACAGAAACGTAATCAATGCAATCCATCCCCAGGCCATCCGCGGCCTGTGTATCAAATCCAACGCAGCCCCCGCCTCTACCGGGTCTCCCATCTGACGCACCGCCTCTTCTTCCGCCGCCTCTTTGTCAAGCCCTTCACCGAGATAAAATTCTTCCTGCTCCTCAATATGGCTTTTGATTTCCTGCATAACCTGCGCCCTCGCCTGTTTACACCGGATCTGCTCTGTCAATATCCTCAGGTATTCTTCTTTCTTTATACGACTCATACGGCACCTCCCATACTCAATACATCTACAACAGCCTGTGAATATGCAAACCATTCTTCCTTCTTTTCTGCCAGAGCCTTGCGCCCCTCCTTTGTGATGCTGTAATACTTGCGTATCTTTCCTGCTTCTTTCCCGCCTTGTTCAATACAGGCTCCTTTCAAACCTTCCGTTAAGGTGTACGATTTCAAAAATCCCTTTAACTCCATTCCATGCAGTAAGGGGTATAATGTCCCTGCCTTCAATTCAAATACATTCCTGGATTTCCTACGCAGCCCTTCAATCATCTCATAGCCATACATATCCTTCTCCTCCAGCAGACGCAATATCAGCATAGAGGTGCTGCCGGAAACCAGACTCTTATCAACTGCCATACAGCCTCGCTCCTTTCCATATAATATATTGTTCATCTATATATCGACTATCTATAGTATATATAGATTATCTATACATGTCAATTCATTTTTTGGAAAATTTATTCAACCTTCCTGTATATTTCGTATAACGCATGAATATTTTATGCATAAAGTGTATATTTTATCTTTTTTTAAATTTATTCTTGCATAATTATAAAAAATACGGTATAGTATTCTTTGCAGTTAAGAACAACCTATTTTTACATACACAAGACAGAATGAGGAGGATATTCTTATGAAAGAAAAAG
Source organism: uncultured Lachnospiraceae bacterium (assembly GCA_949957035.1). The sequence goes on along the minus strand of CATLIP010000156.1, from coordinate 266 downwards.
TTGTATTAGCATATTCCGGAGGACTTGACACAACGGCGATTATTCCGTGGCTTAAGGAGAATTTTGACTATGAAGTAATCTGCTGCTGCGTAGACTGCGGCCAGGGAGAAGAACTTGATGGTCTTGAAGAACGAGCGAAGCTTTCCGGCGCATCCAAGTTATATATTGAAGATATCGTAGATGATTTCTGCGACAATTACATTGTTCCATGTGTACAGGCACACGCCGTCTATGAGAACAAATACCTGCTGGGAACCTCCATGGCC
>CATLIP010000155.1 GCA_949957035.1 uncultured Lachnospiraceae bacterium | reverse complement strand
TGCCACGGCTGGAGCATTGTAGGAAGCGCGGCTTCTTCACCGGAGAATATGTCCCTGAGCCCGACAAGATATGGCTCGCGGCGTCCGAACGACAGAGGGGAAGGGGTGTCCGGGGCTATATTGGAGTATAAAATCTGCCCGGTTTTGGCGTCCTTGATGTCTAGATGCATGTCAGAAGTGGAATTTACAAGCTTATCCAAAGTGTTCGTTTTACAGATAATGGCAATATTTCCAAGTGGTTTCCGGAAATTTTCCGAAAAAGAGGTCACAGATACCGTAGAAAAATAGATAAGAAACGGTTCCCCTGTCTTAGGAGTTACATAAAATTCAAAGTAACTCTCTGTATTTTTCGTGGTATCCTTAAAATTTTCAATGAGAAATCTTTCCATATCCGCAGAAATATAGTTAATGATACTGGTTGGGGAATATTTATCCCAGAGAACCACGTCCACTAAGTCGGGTATATAAGACTTGGACAGCTCTACCAAGTCAAAAACGGACTGCCTTGGCAGATTATGGGTGTCCTTGTTATCGTTCAGCAGATATGCCTGTATCTCATTGTTTGATGAAAACATAGTAGACAGCTTTTTCATGCTTGTGACCATGGTAGAGATGTTAATCTCTATGTTGTCAAGGGTGGTTGTGCAGTATCGAATCAGGCTGTCGTTCTGTGATTTCCGAATGAATGCAATCGTATAGTAGTTCGTTGCCAGTATAATCAGAATAGGGATTAGCAGAATAGTGATAAACTGGCGGGACAGAGATTTTTTCATGATTCGTACTCCTTTATATTGTGAAATTGCCGGCGGTATTCTTTTGGAGAATAGCTGCAGTGTTTCTTGAATACCTTGCTGAAATAAAAATAGTCGTTGTATCCAACCATCTGAGCGACCGTCTCAAGAGAGTGATTCGTAGACTTGAGAAGGGACTGTGCTTCCGTGATGCGAAGCTCGGTCAAATGTTGGGAAAATGTCTTGCCCAGATATTTGGTAAAAAGGGTACAGCAGTAGTTGGGGTTCATATCGAAGGCGGCGGCCAATGATTTCAGAGTCAGCTTCTCAGGAAAATGTGTACTCATATAATTCAGGATATTTTCAAAAGTATCGTCTATGTATGTGGGCGCGGCAGAAACTGCACAGCGCTGGTTTAAAGCATTTCTGGCCCGTTCCAGGCAGGAAGTGGTTTCGGCAGGGTCTAAGGGTTTTAAGCAGTATCCGGTTACACCGTAAGCGATTGCGTCTTTGGCATAGGCAAAATCATTGTATCCGCTTACGATAATAAACTCACAGTTCAGGTGATGGGAGCGCACTTTCTGAATCAGTTCAAGCCCCGTCATTCCGGGCATGCGGATGTCGGTGATAATCAGTTCAGGCTTTTTTGACAGAATGACCGGTAGCGCTTTTAAAGGAGAGCGGAAGGAACCAATAATCTCGAATCCCATATTCTCCAATGCGAAGGTCTGCTCAATATCTATGATCGTCCATGGTTCATCGTCAATAATAATTGCTTTGTACATTACTTATGCAGCTCCTCTCTACATTTTTCATCAGTATACTCTATACAATTCCCACTGTCTATATAAAACACATTAATTTAGTTGGATAAAATGGGATATTTTCAGATAAGATGTAAAATACTCATAAAAAAACTATTTTAACCTGAGAATATTACATTTTATTATCAATATATAATTTGTATAATTTTTATAGAAACAAGGTCGAATACAGGGTCTATATAGTGCAATATGATTATTTCAGAGTTTGCCTAATAGAAATGTATGACAAAAGAAGGAGGAAATCATATGAAAAAAAGAACAAGAATGCTCGCAGTATTGTTATGTACGGCAATGACAGCTTCGTTAGCAGCCTGCGGGGGAAAAAGCGATGGGGACGCTAAGAAGGAGGAGAAGGGAAACGATGGGAAGGTCAAGCTGACATTTTCAACCTCGGTGTATGTGGAGGAGCCTCACCAGAAGGCAATCGACGCTCTGTTAGCAGCGTACAATGAGAAGAATCCGGATGTGACTATTGAGATTCTCGGCGCTGGTTATGATGGTTATTGGGATAACATCACGACAGAGATATTGGCGAACAATGAAAGCGATATGATTCAGGTTTATCCGGAAAATATCTCCACTTACCACGCAATCAGAGAAGGGGGGACATTCCTTGACCTGTCGGAGTATATGGACGACGGACTGAAAGACAAGCTGGTAGGGCAGGATATGTGCGATGTAGATGGCGAGACGCTGGCAATCTCCTCTTATGCATGGGGAACGACGGGCATTTTTTATCGGAAGTCTCTGTTAGAGGAAGCAGGGGTTGACCCGGAAGCTATTAAGACACAGGAGGATTTTAGGGAGGCGTGTGCAAAATTCACAGGCGATGGCAAGTATGCGACAGGAGCCGTATCAGGCACGCATGCATTTACCGTCAGCGAATGGAGCCGTCTGATTGCAAGGCCGGTATCCGGAGGTTTATATTTCCCTAATGGAGAGTCTGAGCCATACACGGCGGAGAATGTGAATGTCAATTCCCCGGAAAATGTGTGGGCGGCCCAGTGGTGGCAGGATTTTCTGCTGAAAGATAAGGCGGCGAAGCTAGTTCCGGACAAGAAGGATACCAGGGAAATGTTCTGGAATGGCGAGATTCCGTTCTGCATGGATGGTCCATGGTTTGTAGGCATGTCGAAGGAGAGAGACGAATCCTTAATGGACGATATTGGAATTATGCCTCAGTTCGACATTGTGTATGAGGGTGAGACATACAGGCCGAATCCTACAAATTATCCGTTGGTTACTATGATTAGCAAGAATTGTGAGCATCCGGACGAAGCATATGCGTTTTTGGAATGGATGACCACGGATGAGGCGCAGGCAATTGTTGCAGATTGCGGTATGATTCCGAGTAATACGGACTATTCTACCAGTGATGAGTATATCGAGAACCATGGGCTGGAATATGCAATCGTCGATTATATGCAGAACAATTATGAGGAGCTGGTTGCAGACCCGAATATTGCACAGTTGGGAGAGATTTCACAGATTATGCTGGATGCGGCGCAGAAAATGTTCTCCGAGCAGGCGGCGGATGTTAAGACGGAGATGGATAACGCTCAGAAGCAGATTGAAGAAGTCATGAGCAGGGAATAAGGAATGGTATATGAATAAAAACAGAAAATGGAAAAAAACATTAGAACCTTATATATTCTTGGCCCCCTTATTGCTGATTATACTTGTATTTTTAATTGTGCCGATTGCGAAGGCGGCGATTATGAGTTTTCAATATTATTATATAGCCAAGCCTTCGCCGGACGGCAACTATTTTGTAGGGCTTAAGAATTATAAAGCAGTTCTGACAGACGATTATTTCTACAACTCTGTCAAGGTTACATTGATTTATATCGTGGTAACGGTATTGGGGAGATATGTAATCGGTTTTATTACGGCATTGCTTTTGAACACCAAGTTCCTTGGGAGGGGACTTGCAAGGGCGCTTGTCATTATTCCATGGGCCGTTCCGGAGGTAGTGGCGTGTCTGGTATGGATATTGATGTACGACCGGGATTATGGAATCATTAATTTCTTGTTGAACAATGCGGGGATTCTATCTCAGAATATCGCATATCTGCAGGATGTTTCCATTGCTTTGCCGGCGGCAACGGTAGTCAATATTTGGAAGGGTTTTCCTTTTGTTGCAGTTATGCTGCTGGCGGGTATGCAGAGTGTTTCCTCTGATATGTATGAAGCGGCGGATATAGATGGGGCTACATGGATTCAAAAAGTACGTTATATTACGATACCTTCGATTAAATCGGTGTCTACCATTGTGTTCCTGCTGCTGATTATCTGGACAATCAAGGACTATGCGATTGCATACGTGCTTACCAAGGGCGGTCCGTCAAGGGCTACGGAGCTTTTAACCATTTATGTGCAGCAGATGGGGTTCAAGTATTTTGATTTTGGAAAGGCGGCGGCATCGGGGATGCTTATGCTGTTGGTATCACTGGTGTTTACATACTTTTATTTTAAGGTCGTGAATCGGGGGGAGGATGAGGCATGAGAAAGAAGGGATTCAGAAAAATCATAACGGTTCTTCTTGTTGTGCTGGTGTGTGCGTTTGCCTTGTTCCCCTTTGTATGGATGATTTCAACGTCCTTCAAACCGGCGGAGGAGGTTTACACCAATACTCCGACCTTTATACCGAACCAACCGACGGCCCAGGGATATGTAGAGATGCTGACGACGGAATCGTCTACCTTTGATTTTAAAAAGTGGGCGGTAAACAGTGTGGCGATTGCGCTGATGACAACGGTTTTCTCAATGGTGACAGCGACTTTGGGGGGCTATGGAATCTCTAGGTTCCGGTTTAAGGGGCGGGGCGCCTTGTCCTATATTGTGCTGACGACCCAGGTATTGCCGGGTTCGCTTCTCATGATTCCGTTGTACATCATTATGGGAAACTTACAGCTTTTGGATACCAGACTGGGGCTGGTAATTGCGTATTCTACGTTTTCTGTGCCGTTTTGTACCTGGATGATGAAGGGATTCTTTGATTCGATTCCCCTTTCTCTTGAGGAAGCGGCGAAGGTAGACGGCGCAGGCCGTTTCCGGTGTTTTGCAACGGTGGTTATGCCCTTGACTGTGCCGGGGCTTGTGGCCACAGGGTTATTCGCATTTATCAACGGGTGGAACGAATATCTGTTTGCGAGCACGTTTATGAAAAGCTATGAGAACTGGACGCTTCCTATGGGGATTGCAAGCTTCCAGGGGCAGTATACGACGAATTGGGGAACGTTGATGGCAGGCTCGGTACTGGTTACTATACCGGTTGTGATATTGTTCCTGGCATTGCAGAAGCACCTGGTAGGCGGTATGACAGCGGGCGCTGTGAAGCAGTGACAAGATTTGAAAAATTAGATACGAAAATATTAGATACGAGGAGTGGATAAAGATGGAATTAAGACAAATCAGAATGGGGATTGTAGGTGCGGGAACCTGGGGGGAGACACACGCCTCCATCTATGCAGAGCATTTGTTTGCGAATCCGGCTGCAATCTGTGATATGAACAGGGAACGGGCGAAGGCGATTGCGGATAAGTACGGAATCCCTAAGATATACACAGATTATCGTGAACTGGCGGCAGACGAAGAGGTGGATGCGGTTGCAATCGTAACGCCTGATTTTGCACATGCGGATATCGCCTGCGCCATGGCAGAGGCGAAAAAGGATATTTTGATTGAGAAGCCTCTTGCAACGACAAAGGAGGATATTGCCAGGATTTGTGAGGCGGTAGAGAAAAATGGCGTTCGCTGTATGGTTGACCTGCATAATCGCTGGAATCCGCCCTTCAATACGGCAAAACAAGAGATTGCGTCGGGAAAACTGGGAAAACCATATACGGCGTATATCCGTCACAGCGACGTAAAATGGGTGGCTACAGACATGCTTTCCTGGGCAGCAAAATCTTCCATTCTGTGGTTCCTTGGAAGCCACAGTTTGGATTCACTGAGGTGGCTTCTGGATTCCGAAGTCAGACGGGTGTATTCTGTGAAGAAAGAAGGAATCTTGAAAGAACTTGGCGTAGATACGCCGGATATCTTCCTGACAACGATTGAGTTTGAAAATGGAGCTGTGGCGCACATGGAGAACGGATGGGTAACGCCAAACGGAAACCGGAATATTAACGATTTCCGCTGCAGCGTAATGTGTACGGAAGGGATGATTAGTCTGGACTTGTCAAGTCACAACCTGATTGAAGAAGTGACAGAGGATAAAGCGAGCGTACCGGATATCCTGGTATCGAACATGGTATTTGACCGTTGTAAGGGATTGTCTTATGAAAGTATCCGGGATTTCGTAGACCGCTTAGTCGACGGAAAGGAATTCCGGGTAACCTTGGAGGATGCAAGGAAGACGGCGCTTGCCATTATAGCAATCCACGAATCGGCGGATACCGGGAT
>CATLIP010000154.1 GCA_949957035.1 uncultured Lachnospiraceae bacterium | reverse complement strand
CAGGGAAATGAGGGAAGTATGCCTTACCGGAAAGCCAGGATGAAGGAAGAGATTGAGGAGGAGCGGCGCATGTTCTATGTGGCCATGACCAGGGCAAAAAGCAGGCTTATCATCAGCTATGTGAAAGAAAAAAACGGAAAAGATCTCAGCCCTTCCCGCTTTATTGAAGAATTACTCCTCGTCTAGCTCCTCAAATTCCTGTGTATCCATCCATTCATCAAATGCATCCGCAGCAATCTCATATTCTTCGTCATCCACAATGTTCTCGAGTTCGGGTTCGCCTTCAGGTGTCTCCACATAACGGTAGAGGTAGACATCGCCTTCTTCGGTGTTCCCTTCTTCATCCATGGGGAGTAAAGCTATGTATTCCTTATCGGCGGCCTCGAACAGAGTAAGAATCGCACATTTTACGACTTCATCATTGTCAAGTGTCAGTTCGACTGTCATGTATTCATCCATAGTATCCGTCTCCTTTGTTTTTAGATACTTTAACTGTACCAAAGGAAAGGAGAAAATGCAAGAAGGTTTTGAAAGTTACTATTCACAGCCACTTAAAAATGTTGTAGAATAATAGGAGGATATGCGAAAAAGGCATAAGGAGGAAGAAGAATATGAGAAAAAGGAAAATGATAAGGGCGTTGCTGATGCTCGTATGCATTTTCGTATTGTCCGCATGCAAGAAGAATGTTGGAACGCCTGAGGATAACGCGGTGTCCGAAGAGTCTTCGCAGGAAGAGAAGTCTTTAGAGGAAGACGATACATATGTGTTTGGTTTCTCAGGGATTGATATGGAGAATCCTTATTTTATAACATTGGAATCAGCAATCAGAGAGGTGCTCGAGAAGGAGGGATATGAGCTTATTACGAAGGACCCGGCTTCAAGCCCGGAGGATCAGCAGGCGCAGATTGAGGAGATGATTCGGGAGGGGATTGACGCAATCTTTCTGTGTCCTGTGGATTGGGAGGCAATCACACCGGCTCTTAACGCGTTAAAGGAGGCGGGGGTGAAGATTATCAATGTGGACACGCAGGTGAAAGAGATGGATTATGTGGACGCTTATATCGGTTCTAATAACGTGGAGGCAGGGTATATCTGCGGAGAGGATTTGATTGAGAGATGTCCGGAAGGCGGGAAGGTGGCAATTCTGGAATGTCCCACCCAAAATTCCATCAATGACCGCATTACAGGATTCGAGGAGGCGATTGCAGAGGCGGCGAAAGGGTTCGAGGTGGTGGAGAGAGTGGACACTAACGGGGAATTTGAGAAAGCGCTGGGTGCAGCGAAGGAGATCCTTTCAAAATACCCGGATGTGTCGGCCATCATGTGCGGCAACGACCAGCTTGCGGTTGCGGCGAAGACGGCGGTGAATCTTGCGAATTTGAAGAAGGTAGTTATCTATGGAGTGGACGGCTCACCGGATATTAAGAAGGAATTGAAGAAAGCGGATGGACAGATTGCCGGAACAGCGGCCCAGTCTCCAATCAATATCGGCAAGACGGCGGCAAAGACGGCGGTGTCAATGTTGAAGGGGGAAGATTATGAGAGGGAGATTTTTGAAGAAGTATTTATGATTGATAAGGACAATGTGGAGATGTATGGAGTAGACGGATGGCAGTAGAGAGGCTGATTTTGTGGCAATAGCTGTATGGTTCCGGAAGATAGCAGGAGGATTCAAGGCATGAAGGAGATACAGGGGCGACCCTTACCGTTAGGAACTACAATGATAGGAAATATTGTGAATTTTTCTGTGGCTGTGCCTCAGGAAAAAGAGTGTCAGTTATTGATTTACCGATCTGGGGCGAAGAAACCATATGCCGTTTATGAGATGAAACGGGAACTGGGGGAGGTTCGATATCTTGCCTTGGAGGGGCTTGTACCATCAAAGTTTGAATATAATTATTGTATTGGGGGAGAAGTTGTGCTCGACCCCTATGTGAAAGCAATCGCCGGACGGGAGGTCTGGGGACGAAAGCGCGATGTCCAGAAGCATGAGGTTCGAGGGATTCTGTACGATAAGGAGTATGACTGGGAGGGAGATATGCCGTTGTGCCTGCCATATCACAGCGTGGTCGCGTACAGTCTGCATGTCCGGGGATTTACGAAGCATGTCTCTTCCAGAGTGAAAAGCAGGGGAACATTTCAGGGGGTGACAGAGAAGCTGCCCTATCTTAAAGATTTGGGGATTAACCAGATACAGTGTATGCCGGTCTATGATTTTGAAGAGTGTATGCAATACCGGAATTATTGGGGATATGGTTTGGCATATTGGTTCGCGCCTAAGAGCTCCTATGCGAAATCAAAGGACGCGGTGCAGGAGTTAAAGGATATGGTGAAGGCCTGTCACAAGGAAGGGATTGAAGTGGTCCTTGAGATGCCGTTTACGGAGGAAGTCTCGAAACAGACGATGGAGGAGTGCCTAAGATACTATATGATTGAGTATCATATAGACGGTTTCATTTTGAATCCGCAGATTGCGCCGATGGAGGCCATTTATGCGGACCCGATTTTGAAGAAGACGAAGATTATGATTCACAGGATTGATTTTCAGACGGTCATGCGCCGTTTCCTGAAAGGGGACGAGGGTATGGTGGAGGGAGTCATGTACTGGCTTCGGCATATTTCCAAGAGAGACGGAATCTTTAACTGTATTACCAATCAGAATGGGTTTACTCTGTATGATTTGGTGTCTTATGACAGAAAGCATAATGAGGCCAACGGGGAGAATAATCAGGACGGGCCGGAATATAATTATAGCTGGAACTGTGGAGCAGAGGGAATGACGAGGAAGAAGGCCATTGTATCTCTTCGGGAGCAGCAGATGAAGAATGCATTCTTCCTGCTTCTTCTGGCTCAGGGGACGCCTTGTATCCTTGCGGGGGATGAATTTGGGAATACACAGAAGGGAAATAATAATGTGTACTGTCAGGATAATCCTACCGGTTGGACCGATTGGAGCCGTTTAGAGCAGAAGAAGGAATTCCATGATTTTGTGAAGAAGCTGATTGCTGTCAGGAAGAATCATCCGGTGTTTTGGCCAAAAGAGGAGATGTGCGGCATGAATCAGGCTAGGTGCGGGATCCCGGATGTGTCTTATCATGGGGAGAGTGCGTGGCGGGTTCCGTCGGAGGTATTCAGCCGTCAGTTGGGTGTCTTTTACAGCGGAGCGGCGGCCGGCGGGGAGGATTGTTTTGTCGCTTATAATATGCACTGGATTGAACATTCGTTTGCGCTGCCAGCCCTGCCTCGGGAGAAGAAATGGTATAAAATTGCCTCTACGAAGGAAGGGATTCTTGATAAGGCCGAGTGTCTTGAGAACCAGAGACTGGTGGTCTTGAAGGAACGAATGATTATGGTATTTGCAGGTAGGGAAGAACATGGAACAAAAGTGGAGAGAAGCGGTGAAAAAAATAGGGCTTACGTCATATCAGCTGAAATGGATTGCGATTGTAACGATGCTGATTGACCACGTTGGCGCGGTTTTATTTCCGGGAGAATTGGTATTCCGCTATATAGGGCGGATTTCTTTTCCGATTTTTTGCTTTCTTCTGACGGAAGGGGCAAGATATACCCGTAATATTAGGATGTATATGGCAAGGCTTGGCGGGTTTGCCATTCTTTCGGAGATTCCCTATGATCTGGCGTTTCATGGCAAGGCTTTCGACTTTGAATATCAGAATGTTTTTTTTACGCTGCTGCTTGGCGTAATGATGATGTATATATTGGAGCGTACCAGGGAACTGCCCCTTAAGGTGTTGGAGATTCTGTTGGTTATGACTGCGGCGGATTTCCTGCGGACAGATTATGGCTATAGAGGGATTCTTCTGATTGCCCTGTTTAGCCTGCTTCGGGAGAAGCTGTGGCTTAAGACGATATGCGGCGCTGTGTGGAATTTTATATGGAATGGAAGTATACAGGGGTACGGCGCCCTGGCGATGATTCCGATTGCTTTGTATAACGGGGAGCGCGGCAGGAGGATGAAGTATTTTTTCTATATATTTTATCCGGCCCATCTGATTGTTTTGTTTTTGATACATAGGATGTTGGTTTGATTGAAGGGTTGAGGCAATAATAAAGGAGAATGAGTGTATATGAAAGCATGGCAGCATTTTAGGACAATCAATCATCACAGGATGTTGGTTATGAAGGGGTGTTTTAAGGTCGGTCTGTATCGTCAAGGGCTGCTTCATGATTTGTCGAAATACTCCCCTTCGGAGTTCCTGGTAGGATGCAGGTATTATCAGGGGACCAGAAGCCCGAATAATGCGGAACGGGAGGATATCGGGTATTCCAGGGCCTGGCTTCATCACAAAGGGAGAAACCGGCATCACTATGAATACTGGATTGATTACAGTACGAACCCGGAGGAAGGGATTATCGGGATGAAGATGCCGGTTCGGTATGTGATTGAGATGTTTGTTGACCGTATTGCGGCGGCTAAGACTTACCGGGGAAGTAAATATGAGGATTCTTATCCTTTGGAATATTATGAGAAGGGTGCGGCAAGGCTTGGACGGATGATTCATCCGGAGACGGCGAAGCTTTTGCATTTCCTGCTTAAGATGTTGGCCAGGGATGGGGAGGAAGAGACATTTCGGTATATACGGGGGAAGGTCTTGAGAAAATAAGAAGGGTGTAAAGCCTTGATAATCAAAATAAGCATGATACGAAAAGAATCTGTGGATAAGAGCTCATAGGTTCTTTTTTGTATTTTCTGTAACTGTCGGAGGAATAGAGATAAAAGATGCAATCAGCTCTTGACATGTGGCGCGATGAGGACTATACTAATACCAACCAAAATGGTAGGTATTGGAAATGAAAGGAGAATCTATTATATCTAATTAAGTACGGAGCATATAGATGATATCATTGCCGATCTGCAGGAAGGCTTTAACGCGGTAAAATAATTTTTGAAAAAATCAGGAGGTATTGTCATGTCAAATATTTATAAGTCTGTCGATCAGTTGATTGGCAGAACACCACTTCTGGAACTGACGCACATCGAGGAGACATATAGTCTGAAAGCAAGGATTCTTGCTAAGCTTGAATACTTGAATCCGGCGGGCTCCGTAAAGGACCGTGTCGCAAAGATGATGATTGAGGAAGCTGAGAGAACAGGAAGGCTGGGGCCAGGCTCCGTCATTATTGAACCGACTTCCGGCAATACAGGTATCGGCCTTGCGGCTGTTGCCGCTGCAAGAGGCTACAGGATTATCATTGTGATGCCTGAAACGATGTCCGTGGAACGACGTCAGCTTATGAAAGCATATGGTGCGGAGTTGGTACTGACCAAAGGCGCTGAAGGTATGAAAGGCGCTATCGCCAAAGCAGAGGAACTGGCTGCTGAGATTCCTGGAAGTTTCCTGCCAGGGCAGTTCGTTAATCCGGCCAATCCAAAGGCGCACAGGGAGAGTACTGGCCCTGAAATATACGAGGATACAGATGGAAAGGCAGATATCTTTGTTGCGGGAGTCGGGACCGGAGGAACCATAACCGGTGTCGGTGAGTACCTGAAATCAAAGAACCCTTCCGTCAGAGTTGTTGCTGTTGAACCTTTGACCTCTGCCGTACTCTCGAAAGGCGCGGCGGGGTCCCATAAGATTCAGGGGATTGGCGCGGGATTCGTCCCGGAAGTTCTGAATACGGCAATATACGATGAGATTATGCCTGTTTCCGACGAAGACGCGTTTGCGACGGGAAGGCTCGTTGGCAGGAAGGAAGGCATTCTTGTAGGCATATCTTCCGGCGCGGCGGCTTTTGCTGCGATTGAGCTTGCGAAGCGTCCTGAAAATGAAGGAAAAACAATCGTTGTACTTCTGCCTGATACAGGAGACAGATATCTGTCTACGCCGCTCTTCGCAGGGTAGGAGAACACACACTGCCCGTTCACGGGCAATAATCTTTTATGAGAGGTGATCTTTATGATGATTTCAACGAAAGGCAGATATGCGCTTCGGGTTATGATCGATTTGGCAGAG
>CATLIP010000153.1 GCA_949957035.1 uncultured Lachnospiraceae bacterium | reverse complement strand
TTGTTATAATAATATGTGTGGTTGTCATTAGTGGCTTCTCACGCTGGAATAGCTCAGTCGGTAGAGCACTTCACTCGTAATGAAGGGGTCGTCGGTTCAAGTCCGATTTCCAGCTTTAGTCAGGAAAGTGTTATAAGCCTTATATTAGTTGGGTTTATAGCACTTTTTGTTAGTTAAAATGAAGTCTTTTTAGTTGTTATGCAATATAAAGAAAAAGCACCGTCCAATTAAAGAACAATGCCTTTAGATTCTTAAGTAACATTCCCAATTTTGCCCCAAGTTCAGTTGCACATATTCCAGCCATGATCTCTAATTGTAATATATATCATCCCCTAATCATCTTCCAGCCCGTCCTGAGCGTCCTTCAAAAGCTCATTGATTATTCTTTCTACTTCTTCTTTATTTTCTTCTTTTTGAGCTTTCTGCAATGCTTTTAACTGTCTTATAAGTTGTCTTAAATAACTTTTAAATACCGGATAAGTTCAAAAATGAGGGAAAGAAAAACCTGTAACAAATCTCTGCCAGAATCATTATCGTCCTTCCACATGCACTGTAAGCTGCGGATAAGGAATCTCAATTCCCTGTTCATCCAATGTTAGCTTTATCCTCTCCAACAATCTCCACCTCGTAGGCCAGAACTCCTCATTCTTCACCCATGCCCTGGCTCCCAGAATCACCGCGCTGTCTGCCAAATCATCCACGAATATATTAATTTCCTCATCCTTCATCACACAAGGGTCTGTCATCAAAATATCCTCAACCAATGCCTTCGCCTTTCGAAGGTCAGCCTGATAGGAAATAGACACCTTGAGGTCAAGCCGTCTTTCTGCCTTCGCCGTTGCATTGGTTAGACTACTGTTCGTCAACATCCCATTAGGTATCACAATCGTCTTATTGTCAATGGTGCTAAGCTTGGTATAGAAAATCTGAATCTCCTTCACAGTACCTTCATTTTTATTGGTATCCTCGATAATATAATCTCCTACCTCGAAAGGTTTTAGAAGCAGAATCAGCACACCGCCTGCAAAATTAGACAGGCTCCCCTGCAAAGCAAGACCAATAGCGACGCCTCCCGACGCAACCAAAGCCGCCACGGAAGCCGTATCCACGCCAAACTTCGCCGCAATGCTGAAAATCAACAAGGAATACAGCCCCACTTTTAAAAAGGAGTCCACGAACTGCACTACGCCTTTATCTGCGCTCGACCGCTCAAGAGAACGACGCACCAGCTTCTGAATCCATCCGATGATAATTCTTCCGACAAAAAATACCGCCAAGGCAATCAGCACCCGCACGCCAAACCCCGCAAGCTTCGGAATACTATCCTGGATATACTTCGCAAAACGCCCCACTTCCTCCACTGTATCCTGCGTCACCTCAGCCACTTCCACAGCGGTCGTCGCCGCAACGTTATCTGCGGTTGTCCCCCCTCCGTCCCATGCTCCCGGTATCGCCATAGTCATCCTTCCTTTCCAAACTGTCCTTTGGGTACCTGCCTCTATTGAATTGCCAGAAATGCGCTCAGATTCCCCCGAGCCGTACCCGTACTCCGATGGGAAAACAGAATCTCTGGATTACAGTGGGTACACACATTCGTGACCGCAATCTTCTCACTCCTTACTCCCGCTTCTGTAAGCACTAGTTGGTTTGCCCTCCAAAGATTCAGCTGATATTTTCCATCCGATTTCTCATAAAACAATTCTGGCCACAAAACTTCGTCAAACGTCTCTCTGAACTTCTCTATCACATCCCCGCTTACCTCATAACAGTCCTGGCAGATAGACGGCCCAATGGCAGCAACCACCTGCTCCGGGTCCGTCCCATACTGTTTCTGCATTAGCTTAAGAGTTACCTCTCCCATTCTGCCTACAGTTCCCCGCCATCCCGAATGGCTAAGTCCGACGGCGCGATGCACAGGGTCCACGAAAAACAACGGTACACAATCTGCATAGAACGTCACCAGACAGATACCCGGTACATTTGTCACCATCCCATCCGTATCAGGGAACTTACCACCTCTGTCTTTCTCCCTGACCACAGCAACATTCGTAGTATGAGTCTGATGCGTATAAGTAAAATCCGAGGGGGCGACCCCGATGGCAGCGGCAATCCTGCGGCGGTTTTCCTCTATCGCTTCCAAGGCATCTCCTCTGGTTGTGCTGATATTCATCGTCGCGCAATGTCCTTTGCTGACGCCGCCAAGCCTTGTGGAAAATCCATGCTTCACAACACCCGTCTGCTCCAGCAGAAGAAAAGAAAGATACGGTACGCCATTTACCTCTTTCTCATCAAATATATGCTCTTCATTCTTATATTTTAACCCCAGGCTCATATTTTATCCTCCAAATATTCATACTCCTGTTAAACCTAATCCCTTTATCCTTCTACATAGTCAAACGCATTCTGATACACAGTCACAGTATCCCCTTGAAAGCTTACCACATCGAAACGGCACGCTAAGTCTGACAATCCATGACTTGTCATATAATACAGAGCACACTTCGAGATAACCCGCTGCTTCTTGAAATCAACCGCCTCCGCAGGATGTCCGCTTCTCTCCCCCGACCTGTATTTCACCTCACAAAAGACAAGGCACCCCCTATCCCTTGCAATAATATCAATCTCGCCCATCCTGCAGCGGAAATTATACTCCAGAACCTCATATCCCTTTTCTGCCAAATATGCTCCTGCCCTGCGCTCATATTTTTCACCGATTTTTCTCTTATTCTCTGCCATAAGACTTTTCTGCCTCTCCCGCGCTGACACTGCTCAAATCCAAATACATTGTCTGTCCTGCAGTCTCACACATACTTTCCAATAAACGTCATCCTATGTATCGGAGAAGGTCCAAGCTTTCTAATGCCTGCAAGATGCGCTTTCGTTCCATATCCTTTATTAGCTGCAAAATCATAGCCATGAATTACATCGTCATATTCTATCATCAGACGGTCCCTTGTCACCTTGGCAATAATACTTGCCGCCGCAATAGATACACTCTTTTCATCCCCCTTGATAATCGGAACCTGAAAAATGTCCACCTCCGGGATGGTAACGGCATCGTTCAGAAGTATGTCCGGCCGCACCTTAAGCTTCTCGATTGCCATCCGCATGGCCTCATAGGTAGCCTGAAGAATATTAATCTCATCAATCCTCGCGGGGCTTGCCATTCCAATTCCTGTGGCAACCGCTTTCTCCATAATCTCTCTACACAAGGCTTCCCGCTTCTTCCAAGACAGCTTCTTCGAATCATTGAGCCAGAGAATCTCACAGTCCTTGGGCAGGATGACCGCCCCTGCCACAACTGGCCCTGCAAGCGGCCCCCTGCCCACTTCATCTATCCCGCAGATATATTCGTAACGCTCATACTCTTTCTCATATGAACGCATATTCTCAAGCCGTACCCTCTCCCTGGCAAGCTTCTCTTCCTGTTTTCTTCTCTTTTCCTCTTCCCGCTTATTCATGCCTGATCACTCCCATACTGTCAAAGGGATAAATCCGTACCCACGCCTTCCCGATTAGATACTCCCGCTTCAACACACCCACACTGGCATCACGACTGTCAGAGCTGTGGTTTCGATTATCTCCAAGCACAAAATACTCATCGTCCCCCAGTTCAATAGGTTCTGCCGCAATCCCCGGAGAATCCATCACCTCCGCACCATAAACGTCGCTTGACAGCAGTTCTCCATTGATATAAGCATAACCATCCACTACCTGAACCGTCTCCCCCGGAAGGCCGATGATACGCTTAATGTAGAACGTATTTTCCTCGTGCTGATAGGGAAACACGATGATGTCAAAACGCTTGGGTTCCTTAAAGCGATAGGACAACTTATCCACAATGAGATTGTCGCCGTCGCTTAACGTGGTCTCCATCGAAGAACCGCTGACCCTTGTCCTCTGCCCCACATACGTAATAATCACATACGTCAGTCCGATTATGATTACTATATATAAAATCCATCCTCCCAATTCCCGGAGAATGCCTTTTTCTTCTTCCTGCCTCGCCATCGTTTATTATCTCCTTCTCCATGTCTGTCACAGGCATATTCTATCACATTTCCTGAGGATATTCCAGCGTCAGCCTCCCAATCCTTCCATTTCGGAAATCATCCAACAGAAGAAGGGCCGCCTTTTCCGTATCCAGCTTATTTCCCCGCAGAAGACAATGCCTGCTGTGTGCAATCTCCTCAAGCATCCCATATGGCGTCGCAGAAACCGGAGATTCAGAAGCTTTATCCACACAGTACTTCTTCTTTAGCGTCCCCGGATAATTCGCCTCCAACACACTCACCAACTCCGCTGCCAGCTCCTCCGTATTCAGAAGCTCATCCTTCATAGAGCCGATAAATGCCATCATAAGTCCCACCTGCTGGTCCTCAAACTTTGGCCACAGAATCCCCGGAGTATCTAAAAGCTCCACCTGCTTATTCAGACGAATCCACTGCTTCCCCTTCGTGACTCCCGGTTTATTTCCCGTCTTCGCACAAGCCTTGCCAGCAAGAGAATTGATAAAAGTAGACTTCCCGACATTGGGAATCCCCACAACAATAGCCCGTACAGGCCGATTCAGAATCCCTCTCTTTCTATCACGCTCAATCTTCTCCTTACAGGCCTCCTGAATCACCCCATGAACCGGCTTCATACCGCTGTTCTTTCTGGAATTTACCTTCGCCACAAGATAGCCCTTACTCTTAAAATATTCTTCCCAAGCATCATTCCACCGTTCCTCTGCAAGGTCCGCCTTGTTGAGCAAAATTAATCTCGCCTTATTCTTCCCAAGCTCATCAATCTCCGGATTCCGGCTGCTTAGAGGAATCCTTGCGTCTACAAGCTCAATCACAAGGTCCACAAGCTTTATATTCTCCTGCATCATCCTCTTTGCCTTCGTCATATGACCTGGATACCATTGAAAATGCATACGTTCTACTCCTTATGTTTAATCCATCCAAAATGCTCTCCAAAAGAAATGACAAACCAGGCCTTCCCATAAATGTACTCCCGCTTTACATTTCCCACATCTGCATTCCGGCTGTCCTCACTGCTCACACGATTGTCTCCAAGGACAAAATACTCATCCCCCGCAAGCTTCACCTTCTCCTTTACAATCCCCACGTCATCAATATCCGTCGTCTCGTACTCTTCCTCAAGCCTTTCTCCGTCGATATAGATACGATTCTCTATAATCTCCACCGTCTCCCCTGGAAGACCGATAATCCGCTTCGTGTAGTAATGGACATTCTCATTCCCCTTGGGTTTAAATACAATAATATCTCCCCGCTTCGGAGTTGTTGCATTATAAATAATCCGATTTATCAAAACAACATCCCCATTGCCAAGGACCGGCTTCATGGAATCTCCCACGGTACTGACCTGCTGCCCGAAATACCAGACACTCACAAACGCCAGAAGGCAAACCACGCCAATCTTAAAAATCCATATGCCGACAGCAGCCAATTTCTGAAGGTCGATACGGAATTTGAATCTCCTTCTCCTGATTTTCTTAAAAAAACGTCTCTTCCGTCTGCGTCCCATGTACTCCCCTTATAACCGAAAAAGGACAATATACGTTATGTACTTGTCCTTTTTATCTCGTCTCTTATTTTACTAACTCTTTTACCTTAGCCTTCTTGCCGACACGGTCTCTTAAGTAGAACAGTTTTGCTCTTCTGACCTTACCTCTTCTTACAACCTCAACCTTCTCAACGTTAGGTGAGTGAAGCGGCCATGTCTTCTCAACGCCGACACCGTTCGAATTCTTTCTTACGGTAAACGTAGCTCTGGAACCGCCGCCCTGTTTCTTAAGGACTGTTCCCTCAAACACCTGGATTCTCTCCCTGTTTCCCTCTTTAATCTTACCGTATACCTTGACAGTATCTCCAACATGGAACTCAGGCGCATTCTCTTTTAACTGCTCTGCTTCAATCTTCTTAATAATATCGTTCATTGTGTGACCTCCTTATATTCCGGATGTTCTTAATACGCTCGTACCAGAGGACCATCTCTCTTCTTCACAACGTTTTAC
>CATLIP010000152.1 GCA_949957035.1 uncultured Lachnospiraceae bacterium | reverse complement strand
GGCGGTGGCAAGGGCGCTGATTACGAAGCCGCAGCTTATCTTGGCAGATGAGCCTACAGGAGCGTTGGATTCCCGGGCGGCAGACGGACTTCTGAATCTATTTACAGAAATAAATGAAGAGGGACAGACCATTCTCATGGTTACTCACAGCGTTAAGGCTGCAAGCACTGCGAATCGGGTGTTGTTTATCAAGGACGGGGAAGTATTCCACCAACTGTACAGAGGAAACCTGACCAATGAGCAGATGTACCAGAAGATATCTGATACACTTACGATACTGACTACAGGAGGTGAGAAGAGTGAATAGTTCTATCTACGGCAAGCTGGCGTTGACGAATCTTAAAAACAACCGGAAGACCTATATCCCGTATATTCTGACGGCAATTCTGACGGTAATGATGTACTATATCATGGATGGGCTGACAAGAAATTCTGCGCTCGACGAGGTAAGCCTGCATATGATACTGGTCTATGCAAGGGCGGTAATCGCTATATTTTCAGTAATCTTTCTGTTTTATACGAATAGTTTTCTGATTAAGCGGAGGAAAAAGGAAATCGGCGTCTACAACATCCTTGGTATGGGAAAACAGCATATAGCCAGGATGCTTACCGTTGAGACCATGGTGACTGCCATAGTAAGCATCGGTATGGGAGTTATTTTGGGAATTATATTCAGCAGGCTTATGTTTCTCGTCCTGTTAAAAATTCTGAATTATGATATCGGGATGGATTTTGAGGTTTCATTGCCTACATTTATATATACGATAATCTTTTTTCTGGTCATTTTTATAATGACGCTGGTCTACAATCTGTTTCAGATTCAGCTGTCTAACCCGGTAGAGTTGCTCCATGGGGGCAGCCAAGGGGAGAAAGAGCCGAAGACCAAGTGGATTATGACCATTTTAGGGGTGGTGTTGCTTGGAATCGGTTACTTTATTGCAATCAGAGAGGAGAATCCTCTGGCGGCGATTCAGGCATTCTTTGTGGCGGTAGTTTGTGTCATACTTGGAACTTACGCACTTTTTACATCCGGAAGTATCGCGTTTCTGAAGGGACTCCGCAAGAATAAAAGATTCTATTATCAGACAAGGCATTTCAGCCCGGTAGCGGGTATGATATATCGAATGAAGCAGAATGCGGTTGGTCTTGCAAACATCTGTATCTTGAGTACGATGGTGTTGGTGATGATTTCCACGACAATCTCTCTCTATGTGGGAATGGAGGATGTGCTTATCACAAGATACCCAAGGGAATTTGAGGCAAAGACGAATGTGTCAACGCCGGAATCAGACGAATTAGTTGACAGGATTGTTGAGGAAGAATTGGCGAATGCAAAAGTGAAACCCACCGCCATGCTTCGTTATCATGATGGAAGCATGGTAGCGCTAATGCAGGAGGATGGATTTTCATTACAGAAGTTTGGAAATTACTCGTCTGATGATGTTGTGGAAGTTTGGATGGTACCAATTGACGACTATAACCAGATAGAAGGCGAACAAGGCAGTCTTGCGTCAAATGAGGTGTATTTATACAGCACAGGAGAAAAGTGGGGAAGAGATACCGTAAAGCTTGGGGAGCGTACCTATCAGGTGGCGAGGGAGCTTAAGAATTTGAAGATTGCGCCGAAAAATGAACAGAATCTGGTGGACGGGTATTATCTTATTGTTTCCGATGCAGGGCAGATACAGGAAGTAATGACAGAGATATATAAGGACAGCGACATGCAGCAGGACTGGGTGGAGCAGATGTCAAACCTTGACTATCGTGTGACCTTTGACCTGAAAGGAGATAAAGAAGCTTGTGTGAGGGCAATGAAGGCAATGAAAAAAAGAGTCGAGGATGAAGTACATTCCGGCTTTTGTGAGAGCAGGGAGCTTAGCAGAGGAGAATTTTATTTTCTCTATGGAGGGCTGCTGTTCATTGGGATTTATCTTGGAGCTCTGTTTCTGATGGCAACGGTGCTGATTATGTATTACAAACAGATTTCCGAAGGGTATGACGACAGAGAGCGTTACCAGATTATGCAGAAGGTAGGTATGAGCAAGCGGGAAGTGAGACAGTCTATCCGCAGTCAGGTGTTAATGGTATTCTTTCTGCCCCTTGTGACGGCAGTCATCCATATTGCGGTGGCGTTCGGTGTAGTCACGAAGCTTTTGGCTGTGTTGAATCTGACCAATGTACATCTGTTTCTTATATGTACCATTGTAACGGTTATCGTGTTTGCTGTGTTCTATGGAATTGTGTTCTCATTGACAGCAAGAGAGTATTATAAGATTGTGAATTGATATGAAATTACTCTGTACCCTGCTCTCCTGTTATGTAAAAATAGAACTATCATTTTATAAAGCAGGAGGAGAGACTCATGACAAAAGCAGGAGAGAGGGAAGTTATAAAGGCAGAACACGTAGGGGGCGGAGCGGGATTTATTATGAAGGAGGCGCTGCTTGACGCCGGGGAACTGGGCGCGCACTGTAGAATGTTCAGCAAGGTGACCCTGCCCCCCTACTGTGAACTGGGGCATCATGAACACCATGACGAGACAGAGACATACTATATCTTAAGCGGCAAAGGAATGTACGATGACAACGGCAAGGCAATTCCGGCAGAAGCAGGAGACGTATTCTACTGTAAAGACGGCGACGGTCATGGCATGAAGAACACAGGAACAGAAGATTTGACTTTCATAGCGCTGATACTAAAAAAGTAAAAATGTAAAAAAATATGTTTCTGCCATTGCCATTCACAATCAAACAATGCTATAATCTTCTGTAGTATTGTTTACGAATAAGCAACGAAAGAAGCAGGTGTCAGACTTGAAAAATAAAATCCAGAAATTTTCCAAAGGAGATTTTCAGTTATCACAACCTGATGTCATATTTGATGAGACCAATCTGGTACTCATTATTGGAGAAGGGGAAGTATATCGGGGGAGTTTTACAATCAGGACGAAAAGCGGAAGGAAGATACGGGGACTGGTGTACTCGTCTTCTTTTCGTGTGCATTTTAAGAATCAGGGGTTTGACGGGAATCCTGCGAAGGTGGAATTTACCTATGACGGTAAGGGGCTTCGGCCGGGGCATGTGGAGGACGGAACATTTACGGTGGTATGCGGCGGCGGGGAATATGAACTGTCTGTTACGGCGATCATAGAGAAGCCTTATGTTATGACCTCCTACGGGAAGGTACAGAGTACGGATGATTTTCGGAAGCTTGCAATCAAGGATTTCTCTGAGGCAGGACGGCTGTTCCGCTCCAGGGAATTTTATGAGATTTTGAAGTATGAGAACGAGAGAACCTTTTATCTGTACGATAATATGAGAAAATGGACCCTTGGGGATCAGGCGATGGAGGAGTTCCTGGTAGGAATCAAGCAGAAGGAATGTATTTTCCTGACACTTCAGGGGGAAGGAATGTTTTTTGAGGATATCTCGGAGCCAACCAAGGGAACGCTGACGATTGTTAAGAATACTTGGGGATATATGCCGATCCGCATTGAGGCGGAAGGAGAGTTTATTAAGGTGCTTCGTCCGGAGACCAGTACGGATGATTTTGTGGGGAATGCCCATGAGATTGAGTATGTGGTTCGTCCTGACCGTCTTCATGGCGGGCGTAATTTCGGTATGCTTAAGTTTATTACTCCCTATGAGACGCTTACCTATGAGATTGAGGTGCTGCAGAATCAGGACTACAATGAGAATCACAGGCAGCCCGAGCTTTTGCTTGCGCAGATTCTAAAGGAATATATTGGGCTTGTGGCGGGAAGAATTGAGATCGGCAACTGGTTAGAGAGCGCTGTGGAGAAGATGATTTCCCTTCGAAAGCTGAAACCCCACAGTGAGTTGTATCAGTTAATGCAGGCTCATGTCTATCTTGTGGGCAGCAAGGTAGAGGAGGCTAAGTGGATTCTTGAGACTTATAATTACAATCGCTTTGCCATCGGCAAGGACCCGCTGACCAACTGCTATTATTTGTACCTGACTGCACTGGTGCGGGGAAAGGGAATCCACGCAGAGCGTGTGCTGGACGAGGTGGGAAAAACCTATATGCGGCATCAGGATTCCCTGCTGCTTCTGTATATGCTGTTAGACTTAGATACCAGATATAAAACCTCTTATAAGAGGATTGAGCTGCTGGAACAGCAGTTTCAGTATGAGATGCATGGAGTGATTTTTTATCTGGAGGCGTATCTGTGCTATCAGGACAGGCCGACGCTTCTTAAGAAGTTGGGGCCTTTTGAGATGCAGGTGCTTAATTTTGCATCCAAGTACCGTCTGATGACCAAGGAGCTTGCCCTGTATGTGGCGAATTTTGCCAGCCAGCAGAAGCAGTACAGTGATAAGATGTTTCGGATTCTGGAGCGTATCTACAAGATGTATGATGAGCCTATGATTCTGAATACCATCTGTACGCTGCTGATTCGGGGCAATAAGCTTAAGAAGAGGGATTTTCAGTGGTATAAGAAGGCTGTGGATTCGGAGCTTCGGATTGCGCAGCTCTATGAATATTATATGATGACCATTGATGAGGACAGTTTCAGAGGACCCTTGCCAAAGGTGATTCTTTTGTATTTTATGCATGGCAATTCACTGAATTATAAGAAGGCGGCATTTCTCTATGCGAATCTGGTCACATACGAGGAGCAGGCAGGAGAGCTGTATCTGAACTACCGTGAGCAGATGGTAGTATTTACGTGGAAACAGTTGATGCAGCGCCATATTACGGAGTCCCTTCGGATTCTGTATAAGAGGTTCTGCCAGCCCGAAGAGATGACGGCGGAACGGATGGAGGCCATGCGTGATATCTGCTATTCCTATTCCATTTCCACGCGGGTGAAGAATATGAAGTGCGTCTTAGTCATTGACAAGGACGGTGAGATTCGGCAGCGCATTCCCTACGACGCCGAGGAGGGGACTGTGATTCGCCTGTATGACAAGGAATCCAGGGTTGTGTGGGAGTCTGTGGAGGGACGCCACTATACGGATTCCATCGTCTACGAGACAAAGCGTCTCTTCTATGAGCCGCGGTTTGTGGAGATGTGCCGCAAATATGCCGCTACAACGGGTGTGTGGGAGCAGGAGAATGAGAAAGAGGCGCCAACCTTTGAAGGACTGATGGAAAAGGGGTTAGAGGCGTTTGAAGTAAAAGATGTGTTTAGGCTTGTAACCAGACGAATCAAGGATGAGAACTACGAGGAGGACAGCTTTTTAAGTTATCTTTGCTTTGAATTGTTCCGGCGGCAGCATTACGACAAGGTGACTCTGATGTATCTGGCTAATTTTTACTGCGGCCCCACAGGGGAGATGAAATATCTCTGGAAGGCATTGAAGGAGAATGGGATTCCTGCCTATAAGATAGGGGAGCGTATTATTACGCAGATGCTTTTTTCGGAAAATTTGTTTCAGGAAGAGAAGATATTTGAGGACTATTATCTGTCGGATAATGTTTATTTCCGTCTCAAACAGGCCTATCTTGCCTATGTTTCCAGGGAATATGTGGTTTATGGCCGGGAGCTTCAATCGAGTGTTTTCGATATTATTGCAAATGAATGTGATGAGAAGGAGGATTTGTCAGATATCTGTAAGATTGCCCTGTTAAAATATTTTTCAAGCCATGATTATTCGGCGGCTTTGGAGGTGGTACTCCACCAGGTGCTGCGGGAGATGTGTGAGAAGCAGATTGTTTTTCCATATTACCTGCAGTATAAAGATGAATGGCTCCGGGAACTGCAATTGTATGACAAGGTGATGATTTCTTACCAGGCCAGACCGGGGAGCCGAGTGACGCTGTACTATAAGATGAAGCATGGGACAAGGGATGAGCTTGGCTATCAGAATGAGGTGATGATGCCGGTCTATGAGAATTTGTATGTGAGGCAATTTGTACTGTACAGTGACGAGTCTATCAGTTATTATTTTATAGAGACGAAAGGAAAAGAAGACATCATTACGGAGAAAGAGGTCTTAAAGAACAATAGGGAGATTAAGGAATCGGGCAAATACGGACGGCTGAACAGCATGGCGACTATGGCGCCTGCGGCGCGGCGCAAG
>CATLIP010000151.1 GCA_949957035.1 uncultured Lachnospiraceae bacterium | reverse complement strand
GTCCGGCCTGCCCCATGAGGGTAAAAAGTCCCACCGTTTTCAGAGAAACGGTCTTACCGCCTGTGTTTGGTCCGGTAACAATGAGCAGGTCAAATTCATCTCCAAGGGTAACGGTAATCGGAACTACCTGCCGCTTATCAAGAAGCGGATGCCGCCCTTCGCGGATGCGGATACGTCCCTGTGTGTTAAAGACAGGCATGGAGGCGTTCATATCCAGAGCAAGACTACCTCTTGCGAAAATAAAATCCAGCTCTCCAAGAACTGTGTAATCCGTTTGAATCTCTTCAATGTATTGCGCGGTCTCTTCGCTTAGGCGGGCAAGAATCACCTGAATCTCTTCCTGCTCCTTCCCGTAAAGTTCTTTCAAATCATTATTCAGTTTTACCACCGCCATTGGCTCAATAAACAGAGTTGAGCCGGTGGAGGATTGGTCGTGGATGAGCCCGGATACCTGACTTCTGTATTCTGCCTTTACCGGGATGCAGTAGCGGTCGCCCCGCATGGTAATAATAGGGTCCTGCAAATAGGTGCGCAGGGAACCGTTCACCATGCTGGATAGAGTTCCGTGAACCTTATCGTTCATCTGTCCGATAGAACGGCGGATATGCTTGAGCGTACTGCTGGCGTCATCGCTAATCTCGTCTTCTTCTAAGATACAGCGGCGAATTTCTGTGGTCAGTACGCTTAAGGGCTCCAACTGCCGAAAAAATGAATCCAGACAGTCTTCCTCCTCATCATTGTTCTCGTGTCTTCCGTAAGCCTTGGCGCGTCCGGCGGCCTCTAAGAGCTTACAGATGCGGAGCAGTTCTCCGCTTCCAAGGGAAGCCCCCACTTCCAGACGTTTAAGAGAATCGTTCACAGGATTGCATCCGCCAAAGGAAAGGCGGCCTTTTTTTACGATTCGGGTAAATGCCGCCGCTGTCTGTTGCTGTGCTGTGTTAATGTCTGACAGCGAGGTCATGGGCTTAAGCTTCCGGCAGCGTTCTTTGCCGCTAAAGGAAGATGCCTGGTCTGTCAGCAGTTCAATTACTTTATTGTATTCCAGTTTGTTTAATGTTTTTTTATTCATAATCAATCACCTAGACTTATTCTAACCTATTTGGGCCATAAAGGGAAGGATAAATATTGAACAATCGTCTTTCTTGGAGTATACTATATCCGATAGGATGTATTTGTCAGTTCATAAGGAATGAAAAAAGGAGAAGATGGGTCTATGGAAGAGCAGAAAGATCCAAGGAAAGAATTACATCCACAGGAAGATACTCAGGAAGCGATGCAGGAGAACTCATAAGAGGGGCTTAAGGAGTATTCATTTTTGCAGGAGACGATTAAGAGGGACCGGAGAGGCGAGAGAAAGGGATTTTTTCGGATGGCTGGTCTGGGATTGATATTCGGTGTGTTTGCATGTTTTAGCTTTAGCGCCATGAAGCCGGCTATGGACAGTATTTTTCAAGACGATCCTCAGCAGGTTACCATTCCGCCGGAGGAAGAGACGCCAAAGGAAGAGGAACCGGAGCAGCCCCCTCAGGAGGAGGTTACGCCTCAGCCCTTAGATGCAGACAGTTACCGCCAGATGCAGCAGTCCTTAACGTCCATCGGCGTTAAGGCGAATCGTTCTGTGGGAGAGATTGCAGGCGTGATAGAAGAGCAGGACTGGACGGAGGAAGCGAAGGATTATAAGAACAGTGTGTCCGGATTGATTGTGGCGGATAATGGGCGTGAGCTTTTGATTTTGGGCAAATCCTCGGTGGCAAAGGATGCGAAGGAGATTAAGATTGTATTTAATAATGGTCAGGCATATCCCGCGGCGCTTAAGAAAAGCGACGAGAATCTGGGTTTTGGAATCTACGCGGTGAGCCGTACGGCCATTGAGGATTCTACATGGGCGCAGATTGATACGGCTGTCCTTGGCAGTTCTAATGCAGTGTCCAAAGGAGATATTGCGATTGTGCTTGGCAAGCCCTTTGGGTATGCCGGAGCAATGGGATTCGGTTCCATAGCTTCCGGAAAGAACGTAAGGGATTCGGCTGACGGGCAGTACCGTCTGATTAATACAGATATTGCCGGTTCTAAGAACGGGAGCGGCTTTATTGTGAATCTTAAGGGAGAGATTATTGCTCTGATTGACCAGAGCGCTGCGGCGGAAGACAGCACAGAGCTGATTATCGGTTACGGAATTACGGATGTGAAGGAGGTAATCGAACTTCTTTCTAACGGACAAGGCGTCCCATATATTGGGGTTTGGGGCGTAGATGTTACGGAAGAGATTGAGGAGCAGGGAATCCCTAAGGGGCTGTATGTGAAGAGTGTGGACGCTGATTCTCCGGCCATGGCCGCGGGAATCCAAAGCGGGGACGTCATTACCAGTGTAGATGATGTGGAGATTACGGCTTACGGGATTTACCATGGGACATTGATGGAGAAGAAGGTTGGAAGCGAGATTGTGATTAAGGGACAGAGACAGGGGGCAGACGGATATGTAGATATCGATTTTAAAGTGACGGTTGGGAGTAAGGAGATGTAGTACCGCCTAGGGCTTGTTGCCTGCGGGAATATAATGTAGCAGTATTCGGAATAAACATCTATATAAGACAACATAAGACAACGAATAAGACAGAATGGAAAGAGGCAGAAAAATGAGGTATATCAATACTCTTCGTGAGGGTGAAACAATAAGGAATATTTATTTATGTAAGGGAAAACGTTCGGCGGAGACAAGGAATGGGAAACCGTATGACAATTTGATTCTTCAGGATAAGACAGGAGTTTTGGATGGTAAGGTATGGGATCCCAATTCCGGCGGAATTGCAGATTACGAGGAGATGGATTTCATTGAAGTATACGGTGAGGTCATCAATTATAACAATAATCTTCAACTGAATATCAGGCAGATCCGCAAGGCCCAGACGGAAGAGTATTCTATGGCGGATTATCTGCCTACCAGCGAGAAGAATACAGAGAAGATGTATCAAGAGCTTATGAGATATGTAGGAAAGATTGAGAATATCTATCTGAAACAGTTGATTGAATATTATTTTGTAAAGGATGAGGCATTTATTCGGCGGTTCAAGGCACACTCAGCGGCAAAGAGTGTGCACCATGGATTCTCGGGAGGACTTCTTGAGCATACTCTGAGCGTAGTGAAATTCTGTGAATATATGTCAGGGGCATATCCTATCCTGAATCGGGACCTTCTGTGCACGGCGGCAATCTGTCACGATATTGGTAAGGTAAAGGAGCTGTCTCCATTTCCGATGAATGACTATACGGATGACGGACAGCTTTTGGGACATATCGTGATAGGGGTGGAAATGATTAGTGACGCAGTGCGGGAGATTCCGGACTTCCCGGAGCGGTTGGCAAGCGAATTGAAGCATTGCGTCGTGGCCCATCATGGCGAGTTGGAGTATGGTTCTCCGAAGAAGCCGGCTCTTGCGGAGGCCTTGGCTCTTAATTTCGCAGACTGTGCGGATGCAAAGATGCAGACGTTGACAGAGATATTTAAGGATAAGAATCATAATGACTGGTTGGGGTATAATCGGTTGTTTGAGTCGAATTTAAGGAAAACCACGATGGGGATTTAGTATAATTTATTGTATTGGCGGTTGCCGGAAATAATCCGAATATTAATATAGTGGTATGGATACCCTTGGTGGGCGAAGAAACATATGATGGTCAGATGTGGTTCTTTGGTTGCTGAGGGTAATTTTGACTTTATTTGAAGCTATAGTGTA
The DNA here is from genome assembly GCA_949957035.1 of uncultured Lachnospiraceae bacterium. Next base: position 2,322 of record CATLIP010000151.1, on the reverse strand, counting down.
AACTGTGGCGACACAAGAGGGAGAAAATCGTGGAATCAGATGGGAGATAGAGCGGGAATGAGGCTATAGAGATATAGGATGGAGAAAATCAAGGAATCGGATGGGAGATAGAATGGGAATGAGGCTATAGAAGCACAGAATGGAGGAGAAAATGCGAAAAAATGATATAGTTACGGTTGTGATTGAGGATATGGGAAGTAACGGAGAAGGGATTGGGAAAATAGACGGCTATACGCTGTTTATTAAGGATGCAATCATCGGAGATGTGGTGGAAACCAAGATTATGAAGGCCAAGAAGAATTATGCTTATGCGAAGTTATTGAAGATTGCTAAGCCTTCTGATTTTCGTCTGAAAAGTCCTGCCTGCCCGGTGGCACGCAGTTGCGGAGGATGTCAGATTCAGGAGATGGAGTATAGCAGACAGTTAAGATTCAAGGAGGACAAGGTAAGGGAGAATCTCATACGGATTGGGGGGATTCCGGAGGAGATTATTTCAGAAGCAATGGAGACGATTGTGGGGATGGAGAAGCCATTTGCATATAGGAATAAGGCACAGTTCCCTGTTGGAACGAATCGAGACGGAAGGATTATTGCAGGGTTCTATGCGGGAAGGACACACAGTATTATCTCGAATACGAGATGTGTATTGGGAGTCGAGGTTAATGAGAAGATTCTTGGGTGCGTCATTGACTTTATGGAAGAGTTTCATATCAGTGCGTATCATGAGGAGGAGCATAGAGGGCTGGTTCGTCATGTGTTGATTCGTTATGGGTTTCGGACGAAGGAGATTATGGTTTGTGTGGTGATTAATGGGGAGGAGATTCCTTATGGGAAAGCGCTGGCAGAACGGTTAGCTGAGATTGACGGGATGACCAGCGTAACTTACAGTATCAACCGGGAGAGGACGAATGTGATTATGGGCAGTGATATACGGCTATTGTGGGGACAGACGTATATTACGGATATGATTGGGGAGGTGAAATATCAGATTTCGCCGTTGTCTTTCTATCAGGTTAATCCTGTGCAGACGGAGAAGCTGTATGGGTTGGTGCTGGAATATGCCAAGCTTACGGGGAATGAGACGGTTTGGGACTTGTATTGCGGGATTGGGACTATTTCGTTGTTTTTGGCCAAGAGGGCAAAGCGGGTCTATGGAGTGGAGGTTGTGCCACAGGCGGTTAAGGATGCCAAGAATAATGCGGGGATAAATGGGATTGCTAATGTGGAGTTTTTTGAGGGGAAGGCGGAAGAGGTTCTGCCGGAATTTGGATGGAGATATGAGAATGAGCATGGGGGGAAGAAGTATCAAGGGGATGTAGTAGTGGTTGACCCGCCCAGGAAAGGATGCGATGAGAGGCTGCTTGAAACGATTGTGGAGATGGGGGCTAAGAGGGTTGTGTATGTGAGTTGTGATTCTGCGACGCTTTCGAGGGATTTGAAGTATTTGAGGGGGAGAGGGTATGAGGTGGAGAGAGTGAGGGCAGTGGATATGTTTCCGCATACGGTGCATGTGGAGACTATTGTGTTGATACAAAAGAAAACCTCGTAGAAATCCTTTATTTTAGGCACTTTGCGAAGCATTTCACGTTTACTTCGGAGGGTGAAAAAATCCGAAATAAGCACCTCAAAAACTACTTTGACGTTTCGGTGGTAGTTGATATCGGGTGTGGGAACACAAACGGAAAATAAAGGTTTTCCGCAATCAACGTGTCTATGTAGTGTACACCCTGCCGATAAAATATAGGCAACAGGCTCTTAGAAATTGAATGGGATAAGCGTATCATTAGAGATAGTGGTACGCTTATTTTTTTCGCCCATTTGCATCTTTGATTATTCTTTTTTCTGTCTATATAATGAAAGCAAAAAGGACGGTGGCATTTATGAGAGAAAAGAAAAGTCATTTATATGTGGATGGTGAAGAAAGAAAACTCCTGTTACATAGCCTTGTAGGATTAAAAAATCAGCTCATACAGCAAGGCAGATATACAGATTGCGTTGATGAGCTTATTATCAAGGTTATCCATGCACCTGTAAAAAAGTTAAGGGTAGAAATGGCAGGAGGAAGTGATGTGCGATAGGGAATTTAAAGAACTGGTGAAAATAGCGGTCGAGAAACTAAAAGACGAATCTGTATTGAAATTGTTAAAAGCGGATGCAAGTTATCAAAAGGACAGTAATAATGAGGGAAATGCGGAGGATGCCTTTAACCAGCTTGATTTGACGGACAAACAGAGGGCAGTTTGCCAACGCCTTTTAGATTGCAGGGATAAGCAGGATTTTGAATATGGCACTCATGTTTAACGTCTACGATGACATGAGGGA
>CATLIP010000150.1 GCA_949957035.1 uncultured Lachnospiraceae bacterium | reverse complement strand
ATAACAATATCACCTTGACCGACGTTGATACAGGAGCCGATTGGGAGAAACTGGCTATTGATGCGCCTAAAGAAATCCCAATCCTTCGCTCAGAATTAAAGGAAGCTGCCGCCGAGAATCAGAAGGCTTCGGAAACCGCATCCCGCCAAGTATTAGATGCGATTCTAAAAAAGAGATGACTCAAATTTGGGTATAAAATAATCAAAAAACAAGCTGTCAGGCTATAATTGTGACAGCTTGTTCTATTCATTGTCTGTTCACTTCTCTGTCTACGCCGAACAATCTACAAATTCCACTGAGGTAACCGGTGCAGACATCACCTCCACGCTGACAGACTGCGCTCCTGCGCCTCCCAAAAGCGCAGCCGCCTCTGCCGATAACTCGGAGGGAGACATAGAGTCCACATACTGCTCTGCCATCTGCCGGAACTGCTCGTCACTCATAGAAGAATTAGGCATCACATCATCCATATGTGCTGTTGACGACTGGCACTGCTCCAAGCCCATTCTTGCCTTCTGCTTACGCTTCAATTCCTGTGCTAATTGAAGGGCCAGCTTCTCTTTCATCTTCCGTTCTGCCGACTTCTGGCGAAGCATAAGGTTCTCTTCCTTATGAAGCCTTGCAATCTTAATATTACCGCTTTGAATCACCGCCTTAATCTTTCGTACAATCCTGGCCGCTTCCGTCGGATCCGAAACCTGCGACTTCACCCTCTGTATCTCCCCGTACTTCGCTGCAATCAGGCCCTTAACCGAGCTCACATTCCTTGCACTTGCCAGACGCATCATGCTTGATGTGTGAGAATAACTGTAAGAATTGACCTTAGGGCTCTTCTTATTCGCATAGAAGGAGGTAGACTTCTTATCTCTCCACCATGTAAGGTTGGTGTTCTCCTCCTTCTTCTGCATTGCCGTCCACTTAGATACCTGACCGCTCTCGTCGATTACAAGCCCCATTCCCACTAATTCCTTATTCCTGAGCATTGCGTCTACGTTCGCCGATTTCTGGTATTGGTCAATGTGATTCAGGATATTCTCCACATGCTTGCGCAGATTCTCGTCCATACTCATCCTCTCTAACAGCTTCTCAGAAAGAGCCGCATGATTCGTTCCTGTCTGTCCTGCCCCATACTGTGAAATCTGCTGATGGCTCTCAAATGAAATAACGCTAAAATTAATATTCTCATATGTCTGCGTCAGATACTTCATCATAGATGCTGCATCCTTTGCAGTATTATTTTCAACATCTTTTCGGGAATCCATCTGGTAGAGTACAACCTGGGGATCTGAGTAAACCTTACTATTCGTTACTTTCATAGATATCCCTCTTTTCTTTTCCGAATAACCTTATGCTATAGTTATAATATCGACGGAAATGTATCCTTTCATAATATGTTCCTATCATTCTATTGACAAACCACTTCAAATCCGCTATGTTTGATAAAGCATATAAATAAGGAGTTTTCAACATAATGAAATCATTAATTTTAGCCGAAAAACCCTCCGTCGCCCGCGACATTGCCCGCGTACTGAACTGCCGCAAGAATCTGTCCGGAGCCATCGAGGGCAATCAATATGTCGTTACATGGGCCCTTGGCCATCTCGTTACACTGGCAGACCCCGAGGAGTACGACAAAAAATTCAAAGAATGGAACATGTCCTATCTTCCCATGATTCCGAAGAAATGGGAACTCATAGTAATCCGGCAGACAGCCAAACAATACCATAACGTCAAGTCCCAGCTATTCCGCAAGGATATCAGTGACATCATCATTGCCACAGACGCCGGAAGAGAGGGAGAACTGGTCGCCCGCTGGATATTAGAAAAATCCAACTGCCAGAAGCCGGTAAAAAGACTCTGGATTTCCTCCGTTACCGACAAGGCCATCAAAGAGGGCTTTTCCCATCTGAAAGACGGACGGGAATACCTGGACCTTTACCACGCGGCAAGAAGCCGGGCTGAGGCGGATTGGCTGGTAGGGATTAACGCCACACGCGCGCTGACCTGCAAATATAACGCCCAGCTTTCCTGCGGCCGCGTTCAGACCCCTACGTTGGCAATCATTGCAAGGCGAGAAGAAGAAATCCGGGCTTTTCGAGCGGAAGAACACTACGGCCTTTCCTGTACCGCAGGAGATGTAAGATGGTCTTGGCAGCATAATAAGAATGGCAGCACACGCTCCTTCCAAAAATCATTTATTACCGACCTGCACACAAGCCTCAAGGGGCAGGCCCTTACCGTCGCAGAGGTCCATACTTCATCGAAAAAGACCTTTGCCCCCGGACTTTATGATTTAACAGAACTGCAGCGGGACGCAAACCGCCGCTTCGGATTTTCCGCTAAGGAAACCCTGAACATTATGCAGCGTTTATACGAGAACCATAAGGTACTTACCTACCCCCGTACCGATTCCCGCTATATAGGCGCCGATATTGTCCCCACCATAAAGGAACGCCTGAAAGCCTGCAATATCGGTCCGTACAAAAAATTCATACCGCAGCTTCTAAAGGCGCCCCTAAAGACCGACAAATCATTTGTAGACGATAAGAAGGTCAGCGATCATCACGCCATCATTCCCACCGAAGAGCCGGCTCTGCTTGAGCATCTGAGCAATGAAGAGCGTAAGATTTATGATTTGGTGGTGCGGCGCTTTATCAGCGTCCTCTACCCGGCGTTTGAATACGAACAGACAACACTGAAAGGGAATGTTTCCGGTCAATGCTTTATCGCAAAGGGAAAACGAGTTCTCTCCTCAGGCTGGAAAGCGGTTTATGACACAGAAGTTTGGGAAGACAGTGAGGAGGAAGACGATTCCGGTTTCCAAACAGCAGAACAATCTCTTCCCTCCTTGAAAAAAGGCGCAATACTTCCAATTTCCAAGGTTTCCATCCAGACCGGAAAGACCAAACCACCGGCAAGATTTACCGAGGCAACCCTGCTGACAGCCATGGAGAATCCCGTTCGATATATGGAATCAAAAGACGCCAGGGCAAGAAAGACCTTAGGCGAGACGGGAGGTCTTGGAACAGTCGCCACCCGGGCAGACATCATTGAGAAATTATTCCATTCATTTCTGATAGAAAAGAAAGGAAAGGAAATTCTCATTACTTCTAAGGGAAGACAGCTTCTCACTCTGGTCCCTGAAGATTTGAAAAAGCCTGAGCTTACAGCCCAATGGGAAATGCAGCTTGCCGATATCGCCAAAGGGAACCGCAAGGAGGCGGCATTCCTGAAAGAAATTCAAGGGTATACGGAGACATTGATTGATGAGATACGCTCAGCCGAAGGCTCATTCAGGCACGACAATCTAACCAATACCAAATGCCCCCGCTGCGGCAAGAGGATGCTCTCCGTCAATGGTAAAAATGCACGCCTTCTGGTCTGCCAGGACCGGGAATGCGGCTACCGCGAGACAGTAGCCCGTCTAAGCAATGCACGCTGTCCTAATTGCCATAAGAAAATGGAGCTGATTAAGAAGGGAGACGACGAAACCTTTGTGTGTGCCTGCGGATATAAGGAAAAACTCTCCGCATTCAAGACACGGCGGGAGAAAGAAGGCGCCGGAGTCAGCAAAAAAGACGTACAGAAATATCTGAAAAAGCAGAAAGAAGAGTCTGTCAATACAGCATTTGCCGACGCGCTGTCGGGTATTAAGCTATAATCGCAAGGATCGGTTGGGAAAGGCTGTTTTCATAGCATTTCCCAACCCCCTCTTTAGGCTTATTCTATGAGGATATTGAGCTATAATCCCCTTTTAAATATTCATTCCTTCAGCTTCTTATAATAGGTATCCGCCATATAAAGCGCCGCCGCCGGATTATGCCCCAGCACACGGTCCTTGGTCACAGCCGTCGTAGTCAGCGCCTCCGAATACTTGTAGAACAGGCTGTCATGGCCCACGCACAGTCCCACAACTACGTTGAGGTCTGTCTTCGCATGGTTCAGCATCTTTGCCTGCAAAATAGGATTGCACATATTAAGCCCGATCCCATTGCATTCTTTTGGAATCCCGACGGAAGATTTCGGCGTCGCCCCCGCCTTACACGCAATTCCAAAGACCTCAAACCCGTGGTTTCTCATAATAGACGCCAATGTGCGGCTCTCCTTCAGAAGCCCCACGCAGGTCGCGATTCCAATCTTCTTCGCCCCAATCTTCCGGGCAAATTCCATGATTTCCTCAACTCTCGTGTATTGGCAGTAATGCTCATACTCCACTTCTGCCGCGGCAACCATCGTCTTATGGTTCTCTTCCTCTTCATAACACGCCATTGCCTCCTGATACACCTCTGGATTCATGTTCGTAGTCAGACAGAATTCGGGATAAGATTTATCCATCTTATCACAGTTCTTTACGGCACAGTCAATACATGACCTTTCTTTTACTAAATTTTCGTTACTCATCTTCTTCCTCCTTCTCACAATTCAAACCTGATTGACCACATTATCTAACTTCACTATGGTAATAAGCCACAATCAAATCCACCATACGGTTATAGCTCTTCACGCCATCTTTCTGTCCATTTGCTTTCAAATATGTATCATTGACCTTATTCGAGACTTCCGCTATAGCGCCGTCATATTTTGCCCAAAATTCCCGGTTCAGCCTAAGGTCAGCCTCCGCCTCCGGCGGCAGAGTCCCCCGCACCTCCTTCCATGCATCGTAATCCGTCTTATACAACACATTCATGCACTGTATCCACCCCGACAGATACCCGCTGTATGCAAATGCATCTTCCCCCGATTTACTGCAAGCCAAAAAAGCGATAAAATTCGCCTCCTGCTCCTGCATAAATCCCCGCAGATGGGACAACTCGTGGCATGCAGTAAACGGAATCACATAGTCCTGCACATCCCCGTTATAATTTGCCTCAATTGTAAAGGGTGAATAGACTCCTGTTAGATTCTGGATTGAAAGAATACATGAATTTACCAGCTCCTTAGGCTTTGGGAAATATCCGGTAAGCTCCGGATACTCTTGGGAAAGTCCCTTCATCGCCTTCACTGCATTTTCTTCTGCCGGGATGTTAAGCTCCATACCGCCATCCTCGCCCCGCTCTACTTTGCCGCTTAAACCGGCGATTTCACCGGTAAGCCAAATGCACGCCTCCTCTAATTCTTCAGAAGAATATTCCTCTGTCCGAATCCCTGAACTGCTTGAAAATGATTCGCGCTGATAATTGATTCCACAATTTACCACGTAAAGGAAACACAGGACTGCCGCCAGCAGGAACAAATCCAGAAACCCACTGTACAGGCTTCTCCTGCCTGTCTTTCTTACAATTCTCCCGGCTATCCATATGACTGCCCCTATCAGCAAGAGGTACAACAACATTTCCGACACGGAAAATGGGAAATATCCCATCAGCCTGCCAATACTCCCTACCCACAGCGGGTAGATATGTGTACTGTACCACTGGGCAAAACTGCTCAAAAGCCTTGCCGCCGCACTTAAAACCAGCGCAGATATCCATAACACGATACTGACCGCCAGCTTTATATTATCTTTTTTAGAAATCTTGCTATCGTTCATCTTCTTCACCATATATCTGCAAAAACAGACGCCGCACTTTATAATATAAGTCTAACAATCCCCCTCCTTCTTGTCAAGAAAGAGGGGGATTGTCAGCAATACCTTTTATTTCCTAATTTATGCCCGTCCCGTCAGAACTATTCTCCTACCAAGCAGATATCCGCCCGGCGCCTTCGCCATCTGCGAAATCTGCTCCATGAACATATCAATCTGCAAGTTCCGGTTCGCATTTAACTTTTCCTTGATGGAGGAAAGGAAACTATCCTTACTGCTTTTATCCGTCCCGGAAAATGTACGGTCCAGCTTTACCTGATACAATTTTTCATACTGCTCATCCTGATACTTTTGGTATCCCGGCCTGCCCGCAACAACAAGGTCAATATTTTTAAGCATCCAACGCATCGCAAACATCGCCGATTCCCCCGTATCCTCTCCGGAAGCGTTCAGCATCTTCTGATACTCTGCATACGAATCAGTATCGTACATTTCCATTGCATATCTGACCTCTCCCCTGCTGTCCTCATGTACATAACCATTTCCATCCAGACCGATTGCATGCTTTACCTGATACTCCATCTTACAGGAGCCAACCCGCTTG
>CATLIP010000149.1 GCA_949957035.1 uncultured Lachnospiraceae bacterium | reverse complement strand
TTGACATAGGAATCATAGATTGTATAACTCTCCGTCGTATATCTGCTTACAGCCGCATCACAGATACTGTTTGGAAATACGTCGTAGAACTCGTCCGCGGCTCCCAATGCTATGGAATCTCCTATCAGCAACAGCTTAAGACTTTCCAGAAGTTCTTCGTCCGAAAGATTTTCTCGCTGCACCTCTTCATCCTTCCTCTCGTCCGTTGATGTGTCTGTCTCCAAAGCCTTCCTGTCGGCAATCTTACTTGCATCCAAAGCCTGCTTTTCCAGTTCTTCAATATTATCCAGTGCATTTTCCCGAGGCACAAACGCCACACAAAGTATCACACTCACCCCGACGACAAATACAGTGCCTCCCAGCTTCATGCATCTTTTCAGAAGCCTAAGCTGTTTCATTCTCTCCCTCTTGTTTGCAGGGCGTTTTCGTAAAAAAGCAATATTCTTCCCTATTACTCCATGTCGAATTGGTGTTTCTATAAACTCATATGACAGCTCCGTCAGCAGAATTGTTATCAAAACTTCTATTATCGTCATCCACCAAGTTGATTTTTCCCCATTACTGACCAAAAGTATAACCGGATAATGCCACAGATAGATTCCATAAGAACGGTCACCCACCCACTTTAATGGATAAACGCCAAGAATCCTGCTCAGCATCCCCTCTTTATTTGTAATTGTAAAAACAACCACCATGGTAAGGACAGATGCAAGTCCCTGCCCTCCTTTGTAAAGAAAGCTGCTATAGCCGTCAATGGCAATCATCATAGAGAGAAGCCCTGCCAGAGATATTCCTCCAACCACATCACACAGGGCAGGCGACATTCTCTCACTGAATCTTTCACTGTCTTCCGACAATGCCAGAAATGCTCCAAATAGCAGAGAAAATGCTCTTGTATCTGTCCCATAATACACTCTGCTCGGATCTTTCGCCGGATCAAACATTAACCACATTAGCCCCATAGAAATCAACGCAAGAACAAATGTTACACGGGCAGACCATTTTCTACTCTCCCTGAATCTGGCAAGAAACATAAGCAACAGTGGATATAACAAATAAAATTGCGCTTCAATCGCCAGTGACCAGCAGTGAGTCAACGGTGACGGCGCGCCTGCATTTTCAAAGTAAGACACTTGGTTTAAGATCTGCCACCAGTTATTATAACCGAAGATTACAGATAGCAAATCCTGACATGCCTTTGTAAACAGTACCCTATTAAAGACAGCCGTAGCAAATATCAGAACCGTCACCATAGTCAAAACAGCCGGCAATAATCTCCTAATACGTCTAAGCCAGAACGTCTTTAAATCTATTGTATATGTATTTTCTATGTCTAATATTAAAATACGTGTAATCAAGAAACCGGAAATAACAAAAAAAACAGTGACCCCAAGCAATCCCCCTTTTGCAAAGGGGAGTTTGAGGTGATAACTCAAGACCATCAAAACCGCAAGAGCCCTCAATCCGTCTATACCTGTTATGTATTTATTCTTTTTCCCCAGGCTGCCTCTTTTCATTTTCATCCGTCTGTCCATCTATCTATCCTTCATCTTGTAGTAAGAATATGTTCTTCTATACATTGTATCTCGTTGTCAGATCTTTTTCAATGCAAAACACCTGACAAAATAAGGGCAACGGAAAACATAACATTTTCCGCCACCCCTATTATATGCCGAACTACTACAAAGCTAATTCCTTCGCAATCTCATACTGATAAACCGGAATACCCTTCTGCATGCCAAGGGCCTCGTTAATATCGAAGTCCACATACTGTCCATGCTTATATCCCACAACCCGGTTTGACTTTCCTTCAATCAAAAGATTTACAGCCATAGCGCCCATAATCGACGCATATACCCTGTCTTTACAGGTAGGGCTTCCTCCGCGCTGCATGTGTCCGATAATCGTTGCACGAGTCTCCATGCCGGTAGCCTCCTCAATTCGCTCCGCCATCTCAATAGAGCCGCCGATACCTTCAGCATTGATAATGATATAATTCTTCTTACCACGCTTCCTGCACTCTTGGATATCATCCACAATGGCCGCCTCATCATAGCCATGCTCCTCCGGCAGCAAAATACGCTCCGCACCATTGGCAATTCCGCACCACAGAGCCAGATAGCCCGCATCTCTACCCATTACCTCAATGATTGAACACCTTTCATGGGAAGTAGAAGTATCACGTACCTTATCAATCGCTTCCATCGCCGTGTTTACAGCCGTATCGAATCCAATGGTATACTCGGTACAGGCAATGTCAAGGTCGATAGTTCCCGGAACTCCAATCGTGTTGATTCCCAGATTAGCTAATGCCTGAGCGCCTGCAAAGGAACCGTCTCCGCCGATTACAACAAGCCCGTCTACGCCGTACTTCTTCAAAATCGCAGCAGCTCTCTGCTGTCCTTCCTCTGTGCGCATCTCCTCGCACCGCGCTGTCTGAAGAATCGTACCTCCGCGCTGAATCGTATCAGAAACATCCCTCGCAGACAAATCAATGATTTCTTCATCCAACAATCCCTGATAACCTTTTCTGATTCCTCTGACTCTCAGACCCTTGCCAAGACCCGTACGAACAACGGCGCGGATTGCCGCATTCATTCCCGGCGCGTCTCCTCCACTGGTTAATACTCCGATTGTACGAATTACTTTTGCCATAAATCATTCCTCCATGTGTAGTCATTTCATGTTGAGCATCCATGATCCCAGCGCAAAATGACATTCCACCGGAATCATTTTCTATCTGTCTCTCTCGCCCCTCATTGTACATTATTTAACAAAGCTTTTCAATGGGTTTTTCTATTACTTTTACACAAGATTCTCCCAGATAATTCGTCAATTTGTTCAGCAGCAGCTTATCCGCATTGACGCTTCTGTTCGCAGCCAAACGCTTCACCGCCTTCTCTTTCTTACAGTAAATCACCACCATATCCTGCCCGTCCGAATCGCAAAGCAGCTCGAAAAGCTTGGGTTCCCCTGCAAGATAGGACTCCTTATCGGCATACTGAAGCCACAATTCCCGCTTCGTCTGCTCGAAAGGGATTACCTTCTCACAGATAAGCTTGCTCGCCGCCTCGTCCTCCTCTGACACCCTTCCCCGGATGAATACCTTCGCATCCTCATTCAAGTACTGCTGGTTCTTCTCATAGTCCCGCGGAAATACCACCACCTCCACGGCTCCCGCCAAATCCTCAAGGGTAATGAACGCCATCACCTTATTCTGCTTCGTATACTTAATGGTCTTCGAGGTAATCATGCCGCCAATGACCTCACGCGAACCTTCGCGCACCCTCGTTCGTCCTGTATCCTCATCAAGCTGAAAATCCAACGTAGTTTTTGAAATATTCTTCCGCCATTTCTCCTCGTACTCTTCCATAGGATGGCCGCTTAAATAGAAGCCCAGCACTTCTTTCTCGAACGCAAATTTCGTCTCCTTCTCATACTCGCCTACATCCGGCAGAGGCATATCAAACTCTGCCTTCTGCTCCTCGCCCACCATATCAAAAAGCGACAGTTGTCCGGTCATAGAATATTTTCGTTCCTGATTCACCTGGTCCATAATCTGCACATAGATAACCATGTACTGTTTCCTTGTTCCCCCTAAGCTGTCAAACGTCCCCGACTTAATAAAATTTTCAATGGTTCGCTTATTAATATCCTTCCCCGCCATCCTCTCAATAAAATCCTTCAGATTGCGGAAATGCCCTCGTTTCTCCCGCTCCTTAAGAATCGAGGCAATCACAGGGCGTCCAATACTCTTGATAGCAGTCAGCGCATACCGAATATTTCCTCCATCCACCGAGAAATCGCCCTCGCCTTTATTGATGTCCGGCGACAGAATCTCAATCCCCATCTGGCGGCAGGTGTAAATATACTCAGCCACCTTGCTGGGCGCGTCAATCACAGAGGTCATGAGCGCCGCCATGAACTCCACAGGATAATAATATTTCAGCCAGGCCGTCTGGTACGCCACTACAGCATAAGCTGCCGCATGGGACTTGTTAAAGGCATATTTGGCGAAATCAATCATTTCATCATAAATCTTATTGGCAGTCTTCTCATCAATGCCATTAGCGATGCACCCCGGAACCCCCTCTTCTGCATTTCCATAGACGAAGCTCTGACGTTCCTTCTGCATCACATCCCCCTTTTTCTTGGACATGGCGCGGCGCAGAAGATCGCTGCGTCCAAGGGTATAACCTGCCAAATCACGCACTATCTGCATAACCTGCTCCTGATAAACGATACATCCGTAAGTAGGAGCCAGAATCGGCTTTAGCTGCGGGCAGTCATAGGTAATCGTCTCCGGGTGGTCCTTCCCCCGAATATATTGAGGAATAAAATCCATCGGCCCCGGGCGATACAGAGAAATCCCGGCAATGACATCCTCCAAATTCTGTGGCTTCAACTCCTTCATAAAGCTCTTCATCCCGCCGCTTTCCAACTGGAATATACCATCCGTACGCCCAGTTCCGATGGAGCCAAGAACCTTCTTGTCATCATAGTCGATTTTCTCCAAGTTAATGACAGTCCCGCTGCTCTCCCCTGCAAGCCTTGCGGCATCCTGTATCACAGTCAAAGTACGAAGCCCTAGAAAATCCATTTTCAAAAGCCCCAGCTCTTCCAGCGTCGTCATGGTAAATTGGGTCGTAACAGAACCGTCGGACCCAAGGGACAGCGGCACATACTCATCAATGGACTTCTGGCTGATTACCACTCCCGCCGCATGCATAGAAGTATGCCTGGGCAGTCCCTCAAGCCTCTTCGACATATCAATCAACTCGTGAACCTGATCGTCCTCCTGATACAATGTCCGCAGCTCCGGGTTCATTTCCAGCGCCCGGTCCAGAGTAATATTAACTCCCGGTTCCCGGGGTATCATTTTTGCAATCCCGTCCACAAACGCGTAAGGCAGATCCATGACACGCCCCACGTCCCGCACGACACCCTTCGCCGCCATGGTACCAAAGGTAACAATCTGTACCACCCGGTCTGTACCATATTTTTCTACAACATAGTCAATGACCTCCTGCCGCCGTTCGAAACAGAAATCCACGTCGATATCCGGCATGGACACACGTTCCGGGTTCAGAAAACGCTCGAACAGGAGCTGATATCTTATAGGGTCAATACTGGTAATCCCAAGACAGTATGCAACAATACTTCCAGCGGCAGAGCCTCGTCCGGGGCCAACCATGATATCATGGTCTTTCGCATATTTGATGAAGTCCCACACAATCAGGAAATAGTCCACATACCCCATGGACTTGATGACGGACAGCTCATATTCCAATCTCTCTGCCAACTCGTCCCCGCCCTTCGGGTAACGCTTCTTAAGACCTTCCCGGCACAGATGATTCAAGTACTCCCAAGATGTGAACCCCTCCGGCACGTCATATTTCGGAAGCTTCGTGACGCCAAATTCAATCTCTACATTACAGCGCTTTGCAATCTTCTGGGTGTTCTCAAGAGCTTCCAGCGCATAAGGGAACAATCCGCGCATCTCCTCCTCTGATTTGATATAATACTGGCCGCCCTCATAACGCATCCGATTCTCATCCGATATCTTCTTTCCTGTCTGGATACACAAAAGCATGTCGTGAGGCTTCTCATCCTCTGCGTACGTATAGTGGATATCGTTGGTGGCCACCAAATCAATCCCTGTCTCCTTGGACATCCTGAGAAGGGACTGGTTCACAAGCTTCTGTTCCTGCATCCCATGGTCCTGCAGCTCCAGAAAGAAGTTCCCTTCTCCGAAAACCTCCCGATACCGACAGGCCGCTCTTTTTCCCTCTTCGTACATACCCCGCAGAATATTTTTCTGGACCTCCCCTGCAAGGCAGGCGCTTAAGGCAATAATTCCCTCATGAAACTCTTTCAGCACTTCCATGTCCACCCGGGGCTTATAATAATACCCTTCCGTAAATCCACGAGAAACAATCTTCATCAGATTATGGTAACCCTTGTCATTCTCCGCAAGCAGGACCAGGTGGTAATAACGGTCGTCTCCATTTCCCACCGCCTCCTTGTCGAAACGGGAGCCCGGTGCCACGTAGACCTCGCATCCAAGAATGGGTTTGATTCCTGCTGCCCTTGCCGCCCTGTAAAAATCAATCACCCCGAACATGACGCCATGGTCCGTAATCGCCACACTGTCCATCCCAAGCTCCCTGACACGGGATACACATTCCTTTATTTTATTTGAACCGTCCAGCAGGCTGTACTCTGTGTGGACGTGAAGATGTGCAAAACTCATATTT
>CATLIP010000148.1 GCA_949957035.1 uncultured Lachnospiraceae bacterium | reverse complement strand
CTTTTCGAGGTCCCTGGCCATCGCCTGTGTAATCTGTACATCGATATTCTCAAGCTGCTCGTCGTAGGCTTCTAATTGTGTCTTGATAGTCTCCATAGAAGCCCCTTTCTCGATTGTAGAGGCAATCAGAGAATTTTTGCGGTCGGTAATCTCCATCTTCTGCTTCATAAGGTTGTTAATCATATTCGCGCCTTTTCCTCTTGAAGACAGAGTAAATGTATCGCGCCGTTCTTCCTCAGAGGATTCTGCCTTACCGCCAACCTTGTTGGCTGCGCTTCGGTTTATCTGATATGATTGAAAAAGATTGTTAATCTGTAATGTTGGTGAAAAATTTAATCGCATGTGAAAATCCTCCTTATACAAATATATCGGAAGAACAGGAAGAAACTTTAAGAGTGTTGGGAAGTTTTATTGACTGGATTTTAAGTATTTGTTAGAATAAGCAAAGGGAAAAGTTTTGGTTTACCTGACAACAAAAGAGTTTACAATAGATTGGCAAAAGTCTGGTGCAGTTAAGGAGGACGAGGGATGCAGGATTTAACGTTTGGAGAGCAGGTCAAGATTATCTTGAGCCGTAAGGATATGACGATTAAGGAACTAGCAAGGAAGGTAGAGGCGCGTACCGGGAAGAAGATGTCCCGCCAGAATCTGACACAGAGGCTTGGGCGGGATAATTTTCAGGAGCGGGATATGCGGATGATTGCAGAGATTCTGGGGTGTCCGTTTCAGTTGAATATTCTGGATGAAAGAACGATAACAGAGAGCGAGACGCAGACAGGGCAGAGTGCAGGGGCAGAGGCTTTTGCGGCAAGTGGGGCGGGGCAGTCTGAGGGAAAAGACTTGGCGGAACCGAAAGAGGCGGCGGCAGAAAAGGAGGTATCCGACAAGGCAGCGTCTGGCGAAGGCAGAGAAAAAGAGCAGCCGGAAGGAAAAGTGAAACCAAAAGAGTCCCATGTCCAGACACATGAGAGGGACATAACTATTGGGGAATTGGTGGATATCCATGAGGAACTGGATGCGTTGATGCAGAAGGCGGCAGGAGAAGCCAAAGCGGAGAAAGAGTTTGCGGGGAATGGCAAAGCGCCGGCTGTAGAGCGGGATATCAGGGACATCCCGAAAGAAGGGGATGAACATGGAAATTCGGCACATGATCCGGACGAGCATCCGCAAGGGAATGAGGCGGGGCATAACGAGGTGCATCCGCAGGAAAGCAGAGAGGGACATTTGGAAGGATATTCACAAGGAAGTGTTGCAAGCCATGTAGGAGAGCACCCACAAGACAATGAAGCGGGACATTTGGAAGGACGCCCGCAAGGAAGTGTTGCAAGCCATATAGGGGAGCGTTCCCAGGAAAGTAAGACGGGATACATAAAGGAAACCGGGCAGGAAAGCAAGGAAGGACATTTAGGAGAAACCGGGCAGGAAAGCAAGGAAGGACATTTAGGAGAACATGTACAGGGAAGCCAAGCCGGTCTTTCAGAAGGGAATCCTCAGGGAAGAGGAGCTGACTATCCGGATGAGAAGGTAAGGATAAAGGGGGCTGGTGAATCAGACGGGCAGTTATATACTGGTGTGCAGGAACAATCGGAAGAATATGGAGGCAGGACACAGGCAATCTTTCCGGAAAGCCATGGCGAACGGGTGTATACGGGATATTCGGAAGATTATGGAGAAGGGAATAGAGCGGAATATCTAGGCGAGCCGGAAAGCGGGCATGTAGAAGAATTGCTGCAAGAGATAGAATCTTTGGAAATGACAGAGAAAAAGGAGCCGGTGCAGGAAGAAAAGCCCCATGGCTGGAGGGCGTATCTAAAGCAGCGGTTCAAGAAACTTGGAAGAGAGCAGTCCCGGACAGAGAAGGAAACTGCTGATAGCGGCAGAGAACCATACGTTGGCGGACAAGACCAAAGAGAGTCACAGGATGGAGCGTTGAAGAACGGGTATCTGAAGGAAAATGATCCAGAAGGCGGTCAAATGGAAGAAGGCAGAACATACGGAGAAAGCTACTCCGGCGTTGAATATGCGGGCGGTGAATATATAGAAGGCGGATATGAGAGAAGCCATTTTTCAGGAGAATTTTCAGTTGAATCCTATGGAGAAGACGGTCTGGAAAGTGAATATTCTGCAAGAGCGTATGTTGGCGGGTATTCGGAAAATGGATATTCAGAAAACCAATATTCAGGCGATAGATATGAGGAAGAATATCTAAATGTCGGTTATCCGGAGGAAATGGTTCAGGAAGAGGAGCTTCAGGAGGACGAGGAAGACAAAGGAGACATGAATCCATATACCGGAAAGGAATATGAAACCAACAGCGTACGGATGCATCCGTCCCGGATTGGCTATGTGCAGGTTTACGACCGGGCGAACCATCAGTGGACAGACATGACAGAGTGGGCGTTCTTGGGATATCAGGAGCGCAAGAAACAGCTTTTAGGGAAGGATTACGACCCGCCAATCTATCTGGATTAGGAGAGATACCGTGAATTGGGAACAATTATTGTCAACAAAGAGAAAACGTAAGAACCGTAGGCATCGGGACGGCCAGAACGTAGATTTGCGAAGCGAATTTGAGAAGGACTACCACCGTATCATCGGCAGTGCGTCATTTCGGCGTTTGCAGGATAAGACGCAGGTGTTTCCGCTGGACCGCAGTGATTTTATAAGGACGCGGCTTACCCACTCCATGGAAGTGTCTTCCTTTGCAAAATCCTTGGGGCAGAATATAGGGGAAAATATTTTGGTGCATAAGAAAGATAATAGTTTCACCCCGCAGATGAAGGAGGATATCTGCAATATTCTGCAGTGTGCGGGATTGATTCATGATATCGGTAATCCGCCTTTCGGCCATTTTGGGGAGGACGCCATCCGGGATTGGTTCCGGAGGAATCTTCCTGTCATGGAGTATCATGGGAAAACTATTGACCATGTGCTTACGCCGCAGATGCGGGAGGATTTCTATCATTTTGAGGGAAATGCCCAGGCATTGCGGCTGGTCAGCAAGTTACATTTTCTTGTAGACGAAAATGGAATGAACCTTACTTATGCATTGCTTTCAACAATCATGAAGTACCCGGTGGCATCTATTGGCATTGATGAATTTTCCGGTAATATTAAAGACAAGAAAATGGGATACTATTATGCTGACAAAGATATTTTTGAAGAAATATCGCGAGAGACCGGAACGAACGGGAAACGGCATCCGTTGACTTTTATTCTGGAAGCGGCGGACGATATTGCATACAAGACGGCGGATATTGAGGATGCATTTGTGAAGGGATTTTTAAGTTACCATAAGCTTTTAGAAGAGATGGTAAGGCTTGAGGAGGCATATCCCGGCGACGTCATGGCAGATTTCAGGCCGGCAGAGAAGCTTCGGGAGTTGTACCTGTCCGGAAAGGAGAAGCAGGTGGACGAGCCGGAAGAATATGCGGTCAAGAACTGGATTGTGAGAGTTCAAGGATTTTTGATTGGCAGCGCAACTTACGGGTTTACCAAGAATTATCAGGCAATCATGGAGGGGCGTTACGGGCAGGATTTGTTCTACCAGACCTCCGCCGCGCCGCTTATGGATTTGTTGGGAAATCTGGCGTTCCGCGAGGTATTTACGTCGGATGCCATTTACCGGATGGAGGTGGCGGAAGGAGCGATGATTGACTTTTTGATGGATATGTTCATGAATGCGGTCGTAAAATATGACGATGAGATGCAGGAAATGGATTCTGTCAGCGAGCGTATGGTTTCATTTATTTCGAGCAATTATAAGAGGGCGTACCATTATCAGGCCAAGGGTAAGCCGGAGGTGGAGAGGCTGTATTTGAGGCTGCTTTTGGCGACGGATTACATTTGCGGAATGACGGATAGTTATGCGAAACGCTTATATCAGGAATTGAAAGCAATTTTATAAGGACAAGGTATTTTTTCCTATCCTGGGGAATAGATTGTGATAAAAAGACCAGGATTGGAAGTGATGGATTGAAGCGTTTTATTCGTTATCTGTATGAATATGAACAGGGAAAAAGACTGCGTAATGTGGGATTTGTTAAAGTAGAACAGAAGGATGAGGACTGCACTCTGAGTATTCATGGCAAAGGGCTGCATATGAAGGGAGAGCGCAAACTTGATTTGTATCTGTTCTTTGATGAGGACGGCGGGTGTGCGGGGATTTGGCAGGGAACGGTGGATAATGTGGCCCCGGCCATTAATTACCGGTTGTTTTATACGAAAGAGGACGTGATTGTGCCGGAGAATTTCCAGAAAATTAACGGGATTATTCTGGAGAGTGAGACAGGGCGGAAGTATGCGGCAGTATGGAATGATACGGTGATTGACGTGGGACGTATGCGGGTGCTGAGGCCGGATAACGTACAAAAGGAAGAGATGCCTGTGGAGGATGCCGTGCCGGAAGAGGGAATTTTGGTGGAGCATGCTTTGCCGCAGGAGGAGATGCAAGAGGAAGAACCTGCGCAGGGCGAAGGAATGCAGGGGCTTAATGAGTCTGAGCAAAGCGGCGAACCAGCGGGACAGGAAAATGCTGTACTTGGAAATGAGGTTATGCAGGAGGAGACGGTCTCGGGAGGGATGTCAGCGCAGGAGGAATCAGAGCCGGGAGGGACGTCTGCAGAGGAAGAGCCAGAGCCGGAAGGGATGTCGGAACAGCAAATGAATCCGATGTTTGGAAGAAGACCGGCGCGTCAAATGAACCCCATACGGGGAGAAAATTCTATGGGCCAAATGAACCCTGTACCGGAAAGAAATTCTATGCGTCAGATGAACCCCATACAAGGAAGCAGTCCGGTGCAGAATATAGATTCAATGGGCGGAAATGCAATGCAAGGTCAGGGGAGGATGCAGGATGACATGGGCATGCGGGATATTCCGGCCATGCCAGAACATGCCATGCATGCGGGCGTACCTGTGGAGAAGACGCCTGTCAGAGAGGAGCCAATCGAACCAAGCGTAAGGGAATCAGGCGTAGAAGGGGCTGCCCAAGGAGGAGGCATGTTCCCGCAATCCGATGCAGATGTTGAATTTGGTCAGGAGATGACGGTAGAACCTATCGAGAACATTTGCGGGGATACAAGGGAGCCCATGCCCCAAGAACATCTCCGATGTACGAAGATTCAGCGAAATGACATGGCAAGACTGCCCAGATGCGAGTGGAAGTGGGCGAACAATAGTTTTCTCTTACATGGATACTATAATTATCATCATCTTGCTATCATTGATGACGGAGAAAGATACAGGCTCGGCGTGCCGGGAATCTATCACCCGCAGGAGGCAAAGGCGGCAAGCACGTTTGGCTTTTCCGAGTTTATCCCACACAAGGATACGGATATGGATTTGACGGATGATGAGAAGAGCAGCCAGGAGCAATTTGGGTACTGGTGCAGGCCGATTAAGAGAATGTTGAGAACACAATAAGCGGCATTTCCGGCGAGACGCCGGTATGGATGGAGAACAGCATGCAGAAGGTTAATATTGATGAGAAGTACATGAAAGAGGCAATCCGGCAGGCAAAGAAAGCGTATGCAATCGGGGAGGTCCCGATTGGCTGTGTGATTGTGTATGAGGACAAAATCATAGGCCGGGGATATAACCGGCGGACAACGGATAAGAATACTTTAGCTCACGCAGAGCTGATTGCAATCCGAAAAGCGAGTAAGAAGATGGGAGACTGGCGGCTGGAGGGCTGTACGATGTATGTGACTTTGGAACCCTGTCAGATGTGTTCCGGCGCTATCGTTCAGTCCAGAATGTCGCGGGTCGTCGTGGGATGCATGAATCCTAAGGCGGGGTGTGCCGGTTCGATACTGAACCTGCTGCAGATGGAAGAGTTTAACCATCAGGCCGAGCTTGAGACAGGGGTATTGGGAGATGCATGCAGCCAGATGATGAAAACATTTTTTAAGGAATTAAGAGAATCAAAAAAGAATGGGGGCGGCTAAAAGGAGATAACTATGGCTCTTAAAAATGAAAAGCCAAAGCGGTGGAGCCTCAATCGACCTTTGATGAAATTGTTGAAAAATATGTGGGGATGTATATCGCCCACCCATTCAGAGATGGAAATGTAACACAGAGACACTTGCAGAAAACGGCGTAACAGCGGTAAACTGCTTTGTATATAAAATTGAATAACGTACATGCCAAAGGATATTTCATCTTTTATTTAGGTGGATGTCCTTTTTTGTATTCATTTTCAGGAGAAAGGAGATTCACATAGAACTGAACGAAATGGAAAAGGGGGTTCTACATCAAA
>CATLIP010000147.1 GCA_949957035.1 uncultured Lachnospiraceae bacterium | reverse complement strand
AGCTATGTGGTGAAATGTACCGGCGCGGGAGGACAGTCCTTTGGGGCGTTTATTCCTAAGGGGCTTACGCTGGAGCTTGTTGGGGACAGTAATGATTATTTTGGAAAAGGGCTTTCAGGGGGCAAGCTGATTGTGTATCCTCCGCGAGGGGTAAAGTATCGCCATCATGAGAATATTATAATAGGTAACGTTGCTCTCTATGGGGCTACTGGCGGCAAGGCATTTATCAATGGAGTGGCGGGCGAGCGGTTTGCAGTGCGCAACTCAGGCGTGACTGCCGTAGTGGAAGGCGTGGGCGACCATGGGTGTGAATATATGACCGGAGGCCGCGTGGCTGTCCTTGGAAAGACGGGAAGAAACTTTGCCGCAGGAATGAGCGGCGGCGTGGCTTATGTGCTGGATGTGGACAGCGATTTGTACCGGAATGTAAACAAACAGATGGTGAACATTGAGCGTATTTCTTCAAAATTTGATGTGAACGAATTGAAGAGTATGATTGAGGAGCATGTGGCATGTACAAATTCTGAGATTGGAAAGGAAATTCTGGAGCATTTTAAGGAGTATCTTCCTAAGTTCAAGAAGATTATTCCGGTGGATTATGAGCGTATGCTGACCACGATTCTGCAGTTAGAGGAGCAGGGCATGAGCAGCGAGCAGGCCAAGACGGAAGCGTTTTACGCCTTGAAGGGCGAGAAATAGGAGGTGGAGACAGTGGGAAAAGCGACAGGTTTTATGGAATATGAAAGACAGGACAAGAAAGCTGAGGCGCCGATAGAAAGGCTTAAGCATTTTCACGAATTTCACACACCTTTATCCAAAGAAGAGCAGGAGCGTCAGGGCGCAAGATGTATGTCCTGCGGGGTGCCTTTTTGTCAGGCGGGGCAGATGATTATGGGAATGGCCAGCGGATGCCCCCTTCACAATCTGGTTCCTGAGTGGAACGACTTGATTTATCATGGGAACTGGGAGGAGGCTTACTATCGGCTTAAAAAGACGAATAATTTTCCGGAGTTTACTTCAAGGGTGTGTCCGGCTCTGTGTGAGGCTGCATGTACCTGTAGTCTTAATGGAGATGCAGTTTCTACCAAAGCTAACGAATATGGGATTATTGAAAATGCCTACGAGAAGGGTTATGCGGTTTCTAGGCCTGTGAAGGTGCGCACCGGAAAGAAGGTGGCGGTCATCGGCTCCGGACCTTCCGGGCTTGCGGCGGCGGATATGCTGAACCGGCGGGGACACAGTGTAACGGTGTTTGAGCGAGAGGACAAGGCCGGCGGGCTTTTAAGGTACGGAATCCCGAATATGAAGCTGGAGAAACAGGTGATTGACCGTAAGCTTAAGATTATGGAGGAGGAAGGGATTACCTTCGTTACCGGCTGCAATGTGGGAAAGGACAAACAGGCGGCGGAGCTTCTGAGAGAGTTTGACCGTATTCTTCTGTGCTGCGGAGCGTCTAACCCAAGGGACTTAAAGGCGCCGGGACGAGAGGCGAATGGAATCTATTTTGCGGTCGATTTTCTGAAATCCACCACAAAGGCGTTGTGGGAGAATGAGCTTAAGCTTAAGGATGGAGCATATATTTCTGCAAAGGGGAAGAATGTGATGATAATCGGAGGCGGCGACACAGGAAATGACTGTGTGGGCACTTCTATGCGCCATGGGGCAAAGTCGGTGCTTCAGCTTGAGATGCTGCCCAAGGCGCCTGACGAGCGTGCCTTAGACAATCCATGGCCTGAGTGGCCGAAGGTATGCAAGACGGATTATGGGCAGCAAGAGGCGATTGCGGTATTCGGAAAAGATCCCCGGGTGTACCAGACGACGGTAAAGGAGTTTCAGAAGGATAAGGCGGGAAATGTATGCAAGGCGGTCCTTGTGAAACTTATGCCTAAGAAGGATGAGAAGAGCGGGCGCATGGTGATGGAGGAGATTGCCGGCAGTGAGTATACTGTGGATGTGGACCTGGTGCTGATTGCAGCGGGGTTCCTCGGAAGCGAGAGCTATGTGACGAAAGCCTTTGGCGTGGAGGTTGACGGGCGCACCAATGTGGCGACAGGCCAGGGCGCCTATGCAACGAATGTACGGAATGTGTTTGCGGCAGGAGACATGCACAGAGGACAGTCTTTAGTGGTATGGGCAATCCGGGAAGGCAGGGAGGCCGCTCAGGAGATTGATGTAAGCCTGATGGGATATACGAATATGAACATCCAGTAATCCTTGTATTTTCGAGCGTTTGGGATTTGTCGAAAACATTTGTTACAAAATTATTAAAAAATATTGCAAGTTTTAGTGTTTTAGGGTATAATTGTTACCAGATGTAGAGGGACTATGTCGAACAAGCGTAGAAGAGTGTAAATAGTAATATCGAAAATACATAAAAAGGATGGTTTTATTTATGAGAAAATTTGGAGCAAGATTTTTAGCCGCTGTTGTTGCAAGCTCTTTAATCGTAATGCCGGTTATGGCAGCGCCGTCAATCGATGAACTGAAGGAAGACAAGGCTGAGAAGCAGAGTGAAGTAAATTCTCTGCAGGAAGAGCTGACGAAGATTATCTCGAAGATTAATGGTCTGGAGGAAGATCTGGTTAAGAAGGGCGAAGAGATTATCCAAGCTACGGATGATTTGGCCGCTGCAGAGGTGAAGGAAAAAGAGCAGTATGAGGCCATGAAGCTTCGTATTAAGTATATGTACGAAGAAGGGGATACTACGGCGCTTGAGTCTCTGGTTACGGCGGAGAATTTCTCTGATCTGGTGAATAAGGCCGAATATGTTCAGAATGTGCATGATTATGACAGAGATCAGTTACAGGAATATGTAGAGACGAAGAACCAGATTGCGGATTTGAAGACAACTCTTGAGGAAGACCAGAAGAAGCTGGAATCTCTGCAGGTTGAGTATGAAGATCAGAAAGACGTATTGGATACTACAATCGAGGAGAAGAGAGCAGAAGTAGAAGACTTGGACGGCCAGATTCAGGCGGCAGTAGAAGCGGCGGCAAGGGAAGCTGAGGAGCGGAGACGTAAAGAAGAAGAGGAGCGTCAGCGTCAGCTTGCGTCAGCGAGCAACAACAATAATAATTCCGGAAATCAGCAGAATGGTAGCAATAATAACCAGAACAGCGGGAATACCGGAAATAGTGGAAATACCAGCAATAATAATAACTCCGGTAACAGTGGAAATACCGGTAATAGTGGTAACGGCGGAGGAAGCCAGAGCAGCGGCGGTTCCGGCAACGCGGCGGTGGGACAGGCTATTGTGAATGCAGCGTATTCACAGCAGGGAGTTCCTTATGTATGGGGCGGTACGTCGCCGGGCGTTGGACTGGATTGTTCAGGACTTGTTCAGTATTGTCACAGAGTCGCAGGTATTAGTATCGGACGTACTTCCGGAGCACAGGGCGGAGGCGGAGTCGCAGTGAGCAATCCGCAGCCGGGAGATGTGGTATGTTATTCCGGACATGTGGGAATCTATATCGGCGGCGGCCAGATGATTCACGCACCGGAGCCGGGAGATGTGGTGAAGGTTGCCAGCGTATACGGTTCTCCATGGTACAGACGTTATTGGTAGGAGTGAAAGTATTTGTATTGAATTTGAACTGAAATTTGAGCTGAAAATTTGAGTTTATAAAAGCCTTGCATTTGCAAGGCTTTTATGCTATTATGATAAAGTCGCAAAAATCACGCATTTGTTTGTCTGAGAGGGTGCCGGTAATGTAGGAGCAGGCGATAGCCGGACCGGTTTCAAGGGCTTACACACATGCGGAAGCAAAAAACCAAATGGAGGAAAGAAACATGAGCGTTATTTCAATGAAGCAACTTTTAGAAGCAGGTGTTCATTTCGGACATCAGACAAGAAGATGGAACCCTAAGATGGCTCCGTATATCTACACAGAGAGAAACGGTATCTATATTATCGATTTGCAGAAGTCTGTAGGTAAGGTGGATGAGGCATATCAGGCAGTATCCGATATTGCGGCAGAGGGCGGTACGGTGCTGTTCGTTGGAACGAAGAAGCAGGCGCAGGATGCCATTAAGACAGAGGCAGAGCGTTGCGGAATGTTCTATGTGAACGAGAGATGGCTTGGGGGTATGCTGACGAACTTCAAGACGATTAAGAGCAGAGTTGCACGTTTGAAAGAGATTGAGAGGATGTCTGAGGACGGAACCTTCGATGTATTGCCGAAGAAGGAAGTCATTCAGTTGAAAAAAGAGTGGGAGAAGTTAGAGAAGAACTTAGGCGGAATCAAGGAGATGAAGCAGCTTCCGGACGCTATTTTCGTAGTAGATCCGAAGAAGGAGAGAATCTGCGTGCAGGAGGCGCATACTCTGGGAATCCCGCTTATCGGTATTGCTGATACCAACTGTGATCCGGAAGAATTGGATTATGTAATTCCGGGTAATGACGACGCCATTCGCGCAGTTAAACTGATTGTTTCTAAGATGGCGGATGCTGTTGTTGAGGCGAATCAGGGAATGACCGGTGATGAGGGTGCGTACAGCGAAGAGGAAGCATATAGTGAGGGAGCAGACGAGTAGATGACATCTCTTTTGGATGATTTTGTGTGCAGAATATCCAAAAAAGAGGTGGATATTACAGGGAATAGATTTGGAGGAGATTAACATGGCAGTAACAGCTAGTATGGTAAAAGAGTTAAGAGAGATGACGGGCGCAGGCATGATGGACTGTAAGAAGGCTCTGAACGAGACGAACGGCGACATGGATGCGGCTGTAGAATATCTGAGAAAAAACGGACAGGCAAAGGCTGAGAAGAAGGCAGGACGTATTGCGGCCGAGGGTATTGTTGCTACGACAATTAAGGGTGACGATAAGGTGGCTGCAATCGTAGAGGTTAACGCTGAGACTGATTTCGTTGCGAAGAATGAAGTGTTCCAGACATATGTTAAGGAAGTTGTAGAGCAGCTTGCAGATTCTAATGCGGCGGATGTGGAAGCTTTCAAGGCAGAGCCATGGGCTCTTGACACATCTATGACTGTTCAGGATAAGCTGGCAGCTATGATTGCTAAGATTGGCGAGAATATGAATATCAGAAGATTTGAGAAGGTCGTTTCCGAGAGCGGGATTGTTGTGTCTTATATTCATGCGGGCGGTAAGATTGGTGTTCTGGTTGAGGCTGAGACGCAGTGTCATTCTGATGCAGTGAAGGAAGCTCTTAAGAATGTGGCTATGCAGATTGCGGCTCTGAATCCGAAGTATGTTTCGACGGATGATGTACCGGAGGAGTATAAGGAGCACGAGAAGGAGATTCTGGTTGCACAGGCTAAGAATGATCCTAAGAATGCAAATAAGCCGGAGAATATTATCGAGAAGATGATTACCGGACGTCTCAATAAGGAATTGAAGGAAGTTTGTCTGTTAGAGCAGGAGTATGTGAAGGCTGAGAATAAGGAGACGGTTGCGAAGTATCTGGAGGCGGTTTCTAAGGAGACTGGTTCTGCAGTCACTTTGAAGCGGTTCGTGCGGTTTGAGACGGGCGAAGGGCTTGAGAAAAAGAATGAGGATTTTGCGGCGGAGGTTGCGGCGCAGATGAATCAGTAAACTTCTGAATGAAATTGATTCACGAACCCCTGAAAATCCCATAAAATGGGCATTTTCAGGGGTTTTTTGCGTTCTAAGGAGAGGTTCATAATTTATCGTAAATTACCGTATTTTGAGTGCCAATTTGGGGGATTTTTGGGGGAAGAGTTGGGGGAAAGGGTATCCCCCAAATAGTGTGTGAAAGTTTGCCTCATTCTTTTGGGAAAAGGGGAGAAGTTTGCTTGCCGTTTCTGGACGTAGATTTACATGGAGTTTCTCTAAATGGTGTTAGGGTGCATAAGCTGTTATATCTTATCATATTGGAATTACGGTGATGATGGAGATTATTGGTTGATAGAGGCGTGAAATTGGCCTATAATGAGTAAAGAAGAAAACGATGTTGTCAGAAATTATGTATCTTTATAGATAGAGGTGGGTGTTGTCATTGAAAAATAGATGGGAATTATTATGCACAGACAAGATTATCCGTATATTAATCGGAGATAATGCTGATTGTCAATCAGAAGGGTATAGATTAGGTTTGCCTTATTTAAGAGGTCAAGATATTTGTTCATTAGCGACAAGGTTCGGATTTCTGATTGTTTATAAGGAAGATGAGTTAGGTTGTAGTTCCCTCTTACCCTAACCGACTGCGAACCACACAATCAACATGACGGTTGCTATATGTCGATGACATTTGCCACCTCCGAGCCTTTATCCAAATCCGCCGTCAACAACTGGCGTGGCACTGTGCAATGGA